>CAYQNT010000004.1:4676-59326 GCA_964418865.1 uncultured Rikenella sp. | reverse complement strand
CTGTCAGAGAGATTGTTCCTGATATACCCGAAAGCTGCCTCCGCCAGCTCCAGCCAGCCGCTATCACCTGTGAGCTGCCATGCGTTCATGAACCCGACGACTGCTTCCGACTGCACCCACCAGTGCCTGTCGCGGTCAAAATGACCCACCACATCATCCTTTTCATAGTAAAGGCTGCCGTCACCTGCCAGTCCTTCATATGCCACAGTCGCAATCTTCAGCGCTGCCCCCTTCACGCTATCACCTTCACCAATAGCCTCTGCAGCCTCATATAAAAGCCACGAAGCTTCAATATCATGCCCGTAAGAGACAAGTGTTGACCGGCAGTTCCACTCCTCATCAAAGAATAGATTGAGATGTGAAGTGACCGGGTCAACAATCCTTTCAGTGAAGATCCGGACCAACCCTGCCAGCTGTTTCTTCAGGGCGTTATCTGGCCATACCCTGAAGAGGCTGGTATATGCCTCCAGCAGATGGAGGTGGGTATTCATCGTCTTCTTTTCGTTAGCGTCTTTCTCGCTCAGACGCAGATCGGCCATCTCTTCCCACTCGCGTGTGAAAGCCTCAAAATAGCCGTCGCGCTTATGGTCATAACTCTGCTTCTCAATCAGTCTGAAGAGGCTGATAGCACTGTCAAGCGACTCCTTCTCGCCTGTAGCCATGTGGTACCAGGTCAGGGCGTAGATGAAAAACGCCAGGGAATATATCTGTTTCTTCGTCTCCAGGGGCTCGCCGCCACTGTCAAGAGACCAGTAAGTGCCTCCGTGTTTGTTATCGAAGAAGTGAGTAAAAATATAATCGCGGGCCCGTGTAGCCATTTCAAGGTATACCGGATCCTTCACAGTCATGTAGGCTGCTGAGAAGCTATACAGTATCCGGGCATTGAGTATTGCTCCCTTTGGCGCATCCGGCACGATGTTATCATGGCCGTCTATCCTGCCGTAGAAGCCCCCCATCCGGTCGTCAGGCATCCTCTTGATCCACCATGGCATGATGTTGCGGGTCAGCTCATCCATTGCCCCTGTCCTCATCTCGGTGAGCAGCCGCTGGGTATCCGTTGTCATTTCCCTGCCATATAATCCCTGTTACGGGTTATTATCCCGTTCAATGTCTTTACAGATGCTGCAGAGCGAAATCCGTCAGCAGGTGTATTAAGACAGTAATCTGTCAGTCTGTCAAGGGATGATACCGCCACGTGCATTCGGGTGTCAGACGATGCATAGTAAATAAACAGAGTGCCGTCTTCATCTGCTATCCAGCCGTTGGAGAAGAGCACGTTGGATACGTCGCCGATGCGTTCCTCAGCAACCGGAGCCATGAAATAACCACCCGGCTCAGCTATCACCCGCGTCGGGTCATCAAGGGCAGTCATATAAACATAGAGGACATATCTCAATCCTGCTGCGCACCCCCTCACGCCGTGTGCCAGATGGAGCCAGCCTTCAGGCGTCTTCAGGGGATGCGGGCCCTCTCCGTTCTTCAGCTCTTTAATGGTGTGATAGTGACGCAGGTTGATGATCTTCTCTGCTCCTGGCTCTATCACCGCCCGGGTGATCTCCTTCACCAGCGCCCATCCTATGCCGCCACCGCTGCCGGCATCAATGAAGCCGTCCTGCGGCCGCGTATAGAACGCATACCTGCCATCTACAAATTCAGGGTGAAGCACCACGTTGCGCTGCTGGCTGGCTGAGACCAGGTCAGGCAGCCGCTCCCAGCTCACAAGGTCATGCGTGCGTGCTATCCCTGCGGCTGCAACAGCAGAGGAGAGATCGCCGGCAGGAGCCTTCGGATCTTTTCTTTCAGTACAGAATACACCATAGATCCAGCCGTCCTCATGCCTTGTCAGCCTCATATCATAGACGTTGATATCAGGATCCGATGTCTCCGGCAGGGTGACCGGATATTCCCTGAAAGAAAAGTTGTCAATGCCATTCGGACTTTCGGCTATCGCGAAGAACGACTTACGGTCAAGCCCCTCAACCCTGACGGCCAGAATGTACTTCCCTTCGAACTTCATGGCGCCGGCGTTGAATGCCGCATTGATGCCAAAGCGCTCCATGAGATACGGATTGGTGGCCGGATTGAGATCATAACGCCATGCCAGCGGTGCATGAGCACCGGTAAGCACAGGATATGCATACCTTTCAAAAATGCCGTTCCCCGGCTCAATCTTTTTATTACGACGTGTTAGGAGAGCCTCGTGCTCCTCTCTTATCTTCGCCAGGCGAAGGCTAAAATTATCCATGGTACTTAATGCGGTTTCCTTATTTATAAATATTCAGGCTGGTGATATCAGACTGGAATAATGTTGCAGGCATATTATAAAAGTTGATGAAATCATTTTCGCTCATCTGACCCGGATATGGTGCATAGAAGTGGCCCGGCTTATTATGCGCATTGCGCCATACAAGCAGATATGATATCCGGTGATCTTTAACGGCCGGCCACAGCGTGCCGGTCCACCATGTTGAGTCAGGTATGCCTTCATATCCAGCTTCCGTCAGCGCTGCAAGCTTTCCATGCTCCGTGGCGACTTCGGTCACAATGTCAAGAACCCTGCTGACAGCATCAGTGAAAGATTGGTTGCCTGCTACGGGCATCTCATAGTAGTCGAAGCCTACCAGATCGACGAACTCATCACCTGGGTAACGCTCAAGGTACTGCTCACTGTCGGTTATATCACCGGCACTTGAATATGCAAACAGCAGGTTGTGCAGGTTCTTTTCACCGCAGAGATAGTTAAATGTATACTTCCACAGTGAGACAAACTCTTCATCTGTACATAGGTTCTGTCCCCACCAGAACCAGCTGCCGGTATGCTCATGATAAGGACGGAAGATTACCGGGATGGCCACACCTTTGTCATCAACTAGTGATCCGAGGTACTCTGCCAGATTATCAAGCCACTCTTTGAATAAATCATTTCTTTCACCGCCGGGAAGGACCGAGGCCACAACCTTGTCGGACGAGATATCCCATGCCGTACCGCCGGTTAGAGGGTTATCAACGTGCCAGCTGAATGTAATCACTCCGCCGCGGGCCCATATTTCCCGTGCAAATGTCTTCATGTCACTGAACGGTACTGAATCAAGGTTCACCTCTGCCCGGTGCTCAATATCGCCGAGATCCATCCCGTATACGGCAGGATAATCCGTGGTAACCCGTTTTACGTCCGATTCACCGTTAGGAGAGACCCATCCGATACCGTAGGAGAGGTCATCCTGGTGACCGAACATGATACCCTTTTCCGCTGCGACCTTCAGTCCGGCAAGCATCTTCACCGTTTCAGCCGTGGCATTGGGGTCGGCGGCACCATGATTCTTTTTCTGTGGATGGTTGCAGCCTGTCATCATTATCAAGGCTAAAACCAGTACTATAGGCGTTTTCATTAGAAAGTTATTTTTTCAGGATATTGGTAATGCTCCGGTTAAAGCCGGAGATAATTTCAACAGTGGTGTCAGTATTGAATACCGAGTTAAGGCCCTGTTCCTCCTGTGGCGGATCGCCCAGGTAGTCATCACCCTTCTGCCAGTAGATATGTCCCTGACCCGCACGCCCCTCTCCCGAATATGTCCATATGTTGCATCCGGCAAGCGGCCCGCCTGTCTCTGCGTCGCCAAGTATACGGCTGAATGCATTTATATAGTACGCATCACGGCAAGCCGTCGGCTCGTCAAGTGAGAAGCCATGATGGTCACGCGGCAGCCCGAACTCCTCAAGAACAATCGGTTTCCCCAGTCTGCCGGCTACCTCAAGATGATCATCCATATAGTCGTTAGTCTTTTCTATGGCTACAGCCAGGCTACCGGGGATATCCGTTATGTCAAGCCACCCCCAGTTCTTCGGCCAGATATGCATAACCAGATAATCGATATTAGGATCAGCATGGATACTTTCAAAGAGTTCCATTGAATTTTCACAGCCAAACTGACCTTCAGAGCCTGTTGTAACCAGGTGATTGGCATCAAGCTCTTTTAAGAGTGCTGCTATCCGACTGATCATGGCCTTAAAGGCCGGAATGTTTTCATCCGCGAAAGCCCTCGGCTCATTGGCAACCTCCCAGGTCATGATCACAGGATCCTCAGTGTAACTCAATCCTGTGTATTTGTTCGTACGACCCAGAATGAAACGTATATGCTTCTCAAACATTTCAATACAGGGCTCGCATCCGTTGAACCGGCCTGAGAAGCTCATGAACTGAGGCCATGTGTATGCCGAAATATTAGGATTGGGAATTGGTCCGAAACCATTCCAGTCGAGGTACTGAGAGTATCCGCCGCTCCAGTCCCATGCATTGTTCAGGTAAAGGATGGCATACTGATCTCTCTTCTTCATCTCTGACAACAGAAAGTCAAGACCGTCGAGCTGATCCTCACTGTACTCACCCGGAGAGAGCTGCAACGCAGGGGTAACCCTGAATGGCTGGTTATCAGGCCCTTCCGCTCCCACCAGCACCCTCAGGTTATTTATGCCCATGCTCTTCATGTGATCCAGCTCCCTGATAAGGCGCTCTCTGTCTCCATATTCTCCCTGGCTACCCAGTATAGCCCCGTACCAGTAATTGACCCCGATGAAATAGTAGGGCTTACCGGAGAGCCGGAAAATACCGTTTTCAACTGTTACATAATCATACTCCCGGCTGCCACCGCAACCTGCCAGGGCTATTGTCAAAACCAGCCCAGCCAATACCTGTCTCATCATTAGGCCTTTTACGATCATTATCAAAATTAATCAATTACCCCTGCAGAGACATAATATCATTCTTTTAATTCATGATACTTTAATGCCATGATCTCAATTAACCTGGCATATCATAACCGATTTCGTAATACTATTTTGACCCTGATCATTGCATCTCGCACGCCCAAAACTCACAGCAGTCTTTATCGCGTTGACTGTATGTCACTTAACATTGACTCAAAATGACATAAATAATATATGATTTATACAACTGATTAGTACCTTTGTAATACTCACAAAAAGGAGGAAGATAACATGCATGATACTATCCTCAGGGAGATAACACCTCTTACACAGTCAGATTGCTTCACCTATTTTTACAGGGCAAAATCTGAATTTGACTTTCCCCTCCACTATCATGATGAGATAGAACTTAATTTCATCAGGAATGGCCGCGGGGCGAAACGTATTATCGGTGATCATGTTGAGGAGATAGGTGAACTTGAGCTTGCCCTGGTGGGCCCGGGGTTGCCACACGGATGGTTTGGCACCGGCTTTGCCAAAAATCAGGTTGAGGAGGTCACCATACAGTTCCACAAGGATTTTTTTGATGAAAAGTTCCTTCAGAAGAATCAGTTACACTTCATACAGAATATGCTGCGCAGGTCGCTGAGGGGCATTCTCTTTGCCCATGAGGCCACAGCACGTCTTGAACCACGCATTGTGGGCCTTGGGAAAAAACAGGGTTTTGATTCCGTGCTTGAACTGATGAGCATCCTCCATGACCTTTCCATCTCCAGGGATTATCGCATACTTTCTGACTCGGGGTTCAGTGACAGCGAAGTGTTCTCCTACAACAGCAGACGTATTGAGAAAGTGATGGAGCTTATTCACACATCATTTGACAAGCATATTACCCTGGGTGAGGCTGCCAGAATAGCAAATATGACGGAATCAGCATTCAGCCGTTTCTTCAGGCTGAGGACCGGTATGACATTTATTGACTGTGTCACTGAGGTACGTCTGGGACACGCCTCGCGTATGCTCATCTCCACCACCAGTACAATAGCGGAGATAGCATACTCATGCGGCTTTAACAACATCTCCAACTTCAACCGCATCTTCCGCAGGAAGAAGGGATCTACCCCGCGTGAGCTCAGGGAGAGCTATGACGAGGGAACAAGGGTCTTTATCTGATTATTATGTTAAGCGACTCATCCGGGAGACCCGCTGATGAAGCTGTCACAGTAACCGCCCCGCTCTCTTTGCCTGCCTGCACCACCAGCAGACATTTTCCGTTGAATGCCCTGCGGTAATCAGCCTTGAACGGTTCCATGCTTGTCTGAAGGCCATTGTCAACACCGGCTATTGAAGCCGGGCCATCAAGCGAGAAGCTGACCATATTGCCAGCATGAGGTACAGGATTATCATCCTTATCCACCACGGTAACTGTTATGAATGAGAGGTCTGACCTGTTGGCCCTGATCTCTGATCTGTCAGCAGCAAGAGCCAGTGCAGCAGGCTCGCCGGCGGTCTTTATCTCCTGCCTCATGATCTCATGGCCCTCTTTATACCCGATCCCCAACAGTGTTCCCTCTTCATACTGTACTCTCCAGACCATGTTCATATCCTGTTCACTCCTCAACTTCTTCCCCTGTGAAGCGCCGTTAATGAAAAGCTCAACCTCGTCGCAGTTTGTGTAGGCCCATACATCAACTGTCTGGCCGGGAGTCCAGTTCCAGTGCGGGAAGATATGCAGCACAGGCTTATCTGTCCATTCACTCTGATACATGTAATATACATCTTTGGGAAATCCGGCAAGATCAATGATCCCGAAATATGAGCTCCTTGCAGGCCACCAGTACGGTGTCGGTTCGCCAAGATAATCGAATCCGGTCCAGATGAACATACCGGAAAGGAAGTCATTGTCCCTTATGAGCCTCCACGAGTCGCGGTGTGTTGTACCCCACGGTGTTGAGCAGTTGTCATATGACGAGCATGTAAGGTCAGCATTACCAGTCATGAAGGGCTGGTCCCACCTCACGGGCCAGCGGCGGACTATATCAGAGGGCATATCATAGCTGCCTCGTGTGGCAAGTGCCGAGGTTGTCTCCGTCCCGATGAATTTCCCGTCCGGAAAAGCTGAGGGCAAGAGGGTCCAGAGTGTATCATGATAGTTAAACCCCACCAGATCAAGCGCGCCGGAGGCTATAACAGGATTCTGAGGAGTGGGGTCATTACAGCCTGAGGTGACAGGCCTTGTATCATCCAGGGCTCTGACGATGCCTGCCAGTTCGGTGGCAATGACTTCACCGCTGCCGTCTCTCTGCCACTGCTCCATCACCTCGTTGCCAATGCTCCAGATAAATACTGAAGGATGATTGCGGTCGCGAAGAACCATAGCCTCAAGATCTCTCCTGTGCCAACCGTCAAAATCAAGATGATAGTCATAATCGGTCTTCTTCACCTTCCATGTATCAAAGGCCTCATCCATCACTATGAATCCCATGCGGTCACACAGATCAAGCAGCTCAGGTGCAGGCGGATTGTGTGATGTGCGTATAGCGTTGCATCCCATCTCCTTTAGTATCTCCAGCTGTCTCTCAATGGCGCGAGTATTAACAGCGGCACCAAGGCAGCCGAGATCATGGTGGTTGCACACACCCTTGATCTTAACCTGATCTCCGTTAAGAAGAAAACCCTTGTCACCGTCAAAACTAAAAGAGCGTATGCCCGCCATTGTCTCGTACCTGTCAGTAAGCCTGCCGGCGGTGAAGACCTCTGTCACCACCCGGTAGAGATATGGCTGATCTACGGACCACAGCACCGGACGCTTCACCCTCATCTCCTGCGTCACGGCTGTGACCGGCTCCGTAAGAGTGACGGCATCAGTAGTTGCCATGGCTACCCTCTTCTCTTTCTTATCGTAAACAGTGGTTTTCACTCTTATCTCCGCACTGGCATCCGTGCTATTCCGGACAGAAGCATTAACCCTCAGCATGGCTTCTGTAGCGCTTATTTCGGGTGTTGTAATAAATGTACCCCAATGATCAATGGCAATCCGGTCTGTTTTGACAAGCCATACGTTACGATAGATACCTGATCCGGAGTACCACCTTGAGTTGGGCTGGAGAGAGTTGTCAACCTTTACTGCGATGATATTCCCCTGGTCGCCGTAGGTAAGGTAAGGGGTAATGTCATACCTGAAGGAGCTGTAGCCGTAGGGCCATTTGCCCAGATAGCTGCCGTTTATCCAGACCTCACTGTTCATATAAACGCCGTCAAATTCGATATAGACCATACGGTCTTTATCGGGCTGGCTGATCATGAATGATTTGCGGTACCACCCAATGCCGCCGGGCAGGGCTCCTCCTCCCGGTGTGGCGCGGTTGGTGTCGCTGAAAGCACCTTCGATACTCCAGTCGTGCGGCAGATCGAGCTGCCGCCATATGCTATCGTCAAAACCGGTCTGACTGGCTTCATCTCCCGCCGTCAGTGAGAACCGCCAGCCTTCGTTAAAGCTGATGCGTTCACGCGGCGCCTTCTGTGAGCATGCCCCCAGCCCGACGGTAAAGATTACTGCCAGTACTGTCAATGCATTGATAAATTGCTCCTTCTTCATCATTATAACTTCCATATTACTCTAATCCGAATTTGGTTCTTATCCACTCCATCTTAGCCCGGTAGAAGTCTTCCGGGAGTCCGTGTCCGGCTTGCGGATAGACTATATATTTCTTCTCAGCCGTCACAAGATTGTATGCCGCGAAATTGATATGCGGAGGACACACTTCATCCATCAGCCCTGCTCCCATTATCAGCGGAGCCTTGATCATATGCGCCAGGTTTTTGATATCAAAATAGCTTAGTGTGTTATACACCTGGTCCCAGGTCATCTTTTTCTGTACCTCAACAAGATCTTTAAACTCATTACCGGGCCAGACGGCTACCCTGAAATAATCCCTGAAATCAGAAAGGAATGGGACCTGTGGTGCGCAAACAGCTATTCTGTCATTGCAGAGAGCTGCGGTAGCGAAGGTGAGAGCACCTCCCTGGCTGGCACCTTCAACAGCTATGCGCGATGCATCAACCTCAGGCCGGGAGCTGAGGAAATCAATGCCCCTGACACAGTCCATATAGGCACCGCGATAGATATATTTCTCCTTGTCATCAAGGTTCGTAAGGATATATCCTGGGAAGCCGGGGTTGACATCATCACGACTATTACCGTGCCCCCTGATATTAAGACCGAAACCGATTATGTCATCTCCGTAATTAATATAGCCGGGCATAATGGTTGAGCTGTATCCCGGCACCTGCATAACGGCAGGATAAACTCCGGGTTTAACAGGCACCTGATACCACCCCCTGATGAGGGCATTGCCCAGTGACCTCATTTCTACCAGGTAAACATTATGCTTGTCAGTGCAGAGGCTGTCTATGCGAATCATCTTGTACTGAGGATCAACAGTGGCAAGCTCTGCCTTAGCACTCTGCCAGAATTTATCAAAGTCGGGAAGGTAGTCAGCAGGAGATACAATCTTTTCCGGTTCATATCCGAAGTTGAAATTGTATTTCTTGTTCCCCATCCTGCTTTCGAGGGCAAGGGCAGCTTTGTAGAAACCGGGCTTCAGTCCACTGACCCTGAGAGGAAACTGCCCTGTACTCTTCTTTTTAACTGCCACCTCCCGGTATTGATTGTCGAACTCATCACCAACGTCGGCGGTTATCTTCAGGGTAAGCGCCCCCCGGTAGGCTTTTCTGAATTCACTCTTCAGGACGACAGGGATATCAACATCAGGCGATCCCTTAAAGATCAAATCCTGCTCCGCTATTTCAACGTTCAGGGAAAGCAGGTCAGGATTGCCCCTGTTGGTAAGTTCAACCGGACCACCATACAGACCGCCGTCACCGCCGGCGTCATAAACCCTTACTGCAACGGTGTTCTTTTTTCCCCACTGAACATATTCAGCAGGTATCCTGTATGAGCGCGGAACATCATAGGCTCCGGAATAATCGGGTGGCATCTGTCCGGTACTGCCAATCTCGTGACCGTTGAAGTATGTCACATCACTGTCATCAATCTTTCCCAGGCTAAGAACCAGCCCGTCATACCTGTATGCGCTCTTTTTCATTGAGGCAGGGATGACCACTTTTACCCTGTACCATGCAAAGCCGTCATAGCCTCCGTATCCCTGCCTCTCCCACACAGTAAGGGGAGAAATATCATTCCACCAGTAATGATTCAGTGCCGAGTCAATGTACTCCGGCTTGTCTCCAGTTATGAACTTCCATTCTGCAGGCACAATACTCTGAGTACTGCCTGTAGCATAGATGGCTAAAAATGCGGCAGCAATGGCCAGTCTCTTCATCATCATATTGTTCTTTATATAGTATTTTAATCTCTACCGGATAAATCCCCCGCAGCTTGCTGCGGAAAAAGAGTCCGGAGCTTACTCTGGTGAAACACCCATGTATTATCCCGGGCAGCCCGGTTCTTATTTCAATTGCACTGTGATCTCCTCTCCTGTATACCTGACAGTTGTATCGGGGATCATGTTAAAATCGAGCTTGACCGCTCTCTTCTCTGAGACTTTGACCAGATTTATTGTTCTGGTATTAAGCATGCCGGAGAAATCTCCTTCTCTTGTGCCAATGGTCAGCGTCTTCTCTGCATCACTCCAGGTAAACGGTATCAGAGTGTAGGCGCCCTTTTCATAGTTGTAATTGTCACCCTCATCCTCGTACAGAACGAAGCTTGCGTCGGCCCCGGTATAGACAAACAGTGTCAGCGGGTCAGCCTGCTTTTCCAGGGCATATTGCATCTCAGGCCCGAAGGGTACTATTGAACCCTCCCTGACAAAGAGAGGCATATAATCGTAAGGAGCATCTGCCACTGTCACCTCGCCGCCGTTGTAATACCTGCCTGAGCGCAGGTCATACCACCCGCTGGCGGCAGGGAGATAGACCCTGCGTGATCTGGCCTTGTATTCAGTAACGGGATTGATCATCAGTGAGGGACCAAACATATACTGGTCTGTGATATTGAACACAGCTGTATCAAGGCTGAAGTCCATGGTTAATCCTCTCATTATGGTATAATCATTCAGCCATGCCTGGCCGGCCAATGAGTAGATGTATGGCATAAGCCTGTATCTCAGCTTATTGTAGGCTACCATAGTTTTATATGCCGGATGGCTTTCAGGAGCGGTGTTATACATTTCCCTGTATGGGAATTCACCGTGCGACCTGAAGATGGGTACGAAGGTACCGTACTGGTGCCAGCGTGTCATCAGCTCACGCCATTCCTCAAGGTCAGCAGCGGAGGGGTTATGGTAGCGGCTCTCAACGGAGAAGCCCCCTATGTCCATCGTCCACCACGGTATTCCTGACATGGAGATGTTGAGCCCGCACGGTATTTGTGCTGCCATGTCATGCCATCTGGCGGCAATGTCACCGCTCCAGTTGGCTGCCGAGTACCGCTGCAGTCCTGCAAAGGCAGACCGTGTCAGTATAAACACCCGGTTGTCAGGGTCAGTGGCGCGCTGGCCTTCAAAAACACCCTCTGCCTGCACAAGTGAATAGGCGTTGAAGTATCTGCTTGCTGAGCCCAGTGCGGTTGGATTCATAAGAGCCTTGCGTTCATCCATCGGCAGGTTGGAACAGATATCCGGTTCTGTGGCGTCAAGCCACCAGGCATCAACACCCTTGCTGTATAGCGAGCTGTTTATCTGATCCCAGAAGGCTTTGCGGGCGTCAGCATTAAAGGCATCGTAAAAGGTCGACACAAAGCCAATCCAGTCTTTCTGTCCCTTCTCAACGTTACGCTTATAGAGCCAGCCCTTGCTGTTCATGGCCTCATAGTTTTTGGTCCCTACATAATACTTGGGCCACACCGAGATCATAATGTTGGCATTCAAATCATTGTGGATAGTCTTGATCATGCCGTCGGGATCAGGAAATCGGGTAGCGTCAAACTGATGATCGCCCCATTGATCAATAGGCCAGTATTGCCAGTCAAGTACAATATTGTCGAAAGGAATTTCTCTCTTACGATATTCGCGGACAACACCCAGTACCTCATTTTGTGTAGTATAGCGCTGACGGCTCTGCCAGAATCCCATCGCCCATTCAGGCATCACCGGTGCCTTACCGGTTAAAGTCCGGTATCCGCTTATCACGTCATCCATGCTTTCACCGCTGATGAAATAGTAGTCGATCTGGTCAGCCACCTCCGACCAGAATGATATCCTCTGCTGCTCCTGATCATCAAGCGGGGTCAGATATTTAAGTCCGATAAATGATTCGCCTCCGTCAGGGATCCATTCGATCTTTACCGGGTAATGACTGCCCTGTTCCAGGTTCATAGTGAAGTAATTTGATGAAGCGTTCCAGCACTGACGCCAGCGGTCAAACAGCAGTTTACCGTCGATCCACAGTTTGGCATAACCGGCTGAAGAAAAGACGAATTTATGTACTCCTGATGTGTCAGGCTCGAAATCACCCTCCCATGTTACCTTTCCCTCACCGAGGTTATAGCCTTCAGGGAACTTCACAAGGTCGGGTATGACCAGGTAGTTGATCTCATTCTCAGTGCGTGCAGTGAAAACCTTTTTCCCCGTCTGCCTGTCGGCATACAGTGCCGTAAGCCCGCCTTCTTTTCCATAGATGTCATAAAGCTTCATGCCCGATAATTCGCGCCACTCACGGATATCTCCGAACTTCGACCACGAGTTGTTATCCCACAGTATACCGTAGTTTCGGTTGGAGATGATGAATGGCACCACGGCAAGCGTGTTATACTGGAAGAGGTCTGCATCCTTGCCCTTCAGGTTCATGTATGACGTCTGGTTGGCCCCAAGGCCATACAGAGCCTCATCGGGGAATGACTCAAACTGCTGTCTTACTGCATAACCGGTCTCTCCTTCCACCGGTACCGGCATGAATGATCTTCCTCCTTCTGTCTGCTCTGCCACAAAGACTGTCCCATCGGTATCAGTGAAGATGACCTCACCTGTTTTAAGTGAAACCTGAGCGCTAAGTGATGCAGTGCCGAGGGTAACAATTCCCTCGCCCTTCTCCAGGGTGAACTCCGTAATACGTTCAGGCTGAGGAATGGTCATCAGGCTGACGCTCTCCGGAAACTCCCCGGAAGGAATTGATGATACCCTTATGATCCTGTCTGTTATGACCTGCAGTCTTATGGCCTGACCGGGGAAGTCTGACTTTCCGTTCAGTCTTATTACAACGCCGTCTGCTGTACGTTCATATGCAGGGGTAGCGCACGACTGACATATCAGCGCTATCATGCCCGTCACCGCTATCACTGTTGCGGCAAGTGTCCGTATCTTCTTCATAATCTGTTATTTTTTAATTATCAGCTTTCTCGTGACCATGTAATCCCTCCCATAAAAACTTATCAGGTAGATACCCGCAGGCAGGTCAACGTTCAGAGTGAGTTCCGGCGTATAGCCGCCTGTCTCTTTCCTTAGAAGTACGCTGCCGAGGATATCGGTTATTTCTATCCGGCTGACATGGTCCGGCAGTTCTTGAACCGTGATGAGGCCTGACGAGGGGTTTGGCCAGACCGCCAGTTCATCATCAGCCCTGACCAGATTAACAGCTGTGACCTCACTGTTTATGGTCAGCTCTTTGGTTCCGGGCTCCACAAGCAGGAAAACGGCAGAGAGCGGAGGCATAACTATTCGTATCTCATCGCCTATGATTACCGCGTTGGCCCTTATGGCCGCGTAGTTTTCCGGGCCGCCGGCCTCAAGCGTGCCACCGTTACCGTTGATGAACACTTTCCTTGAAAAATCCGCCCATTCGGTACCTGTAAGGGTATAGGTATAGAATCTCTCTCCCACCTTGTAGTTTTTGAGGTTGACCCGAACCACCTTACGCACTTTGGTTATATTCACCATTGAGGCGCCTATCTCTCCGGAGCTGAATGCCGTTGGTGTGACAATCACCCCCGGAGCTCCTGTGACCGTTGACTTCAGCAGTACGTCTCCCGTATGCCTGCGCATGTAATAGAGATGGTAGAATGCCGGGTGCGGGGTATAGTTTGGTACGTTTGGCTCATTAAATGAGAACATGCCGTGATCATTGCCGTTTTCCCACCCATTGGCCAGGTCCCAGCGGTTAGCAGCCCCGTATCCGGTTCTGATCAGCTCACCGGTCACCAGCACTGCCTGCATCCCGTTGGCATGTGACACGGGCTGGTTTGATCCCTGTGCGAAGATGTTGTACTCAGTAAGCGCAACCGGCAGTTTTGGTTTGCCTACAGCGGAAACTTCGTTCCATACATAATTCTTGTATCCCTCTGTTCCCGTATAGGAACCAAGTACTTCCGCCACGCCTGAGTTGGTGTTCCACGGCGTATAATAGCTATGTACCGAATAGAAGTCAGCCAGATCGCCAACCTCAGCAGCCACAAGCCTGTTCCATGTGTTATGAGTGGATGGCGCCTCTACCATTACCACTCCTATCCTTATATCAGCTCCCGTTTCTGCAGCAGCAGCTCTCATTGAGTCTATGAAGACGCGGCAGTGCTGTCCATAAAGAGTTGGAGTAATATACTCAGGCTGACCGTCCTTGTTAAGTGACCGGTCAATCCTGTATCCTGCCTCCCAGCTGCCAAAGACTTCATTGCCTATCTCCCAGAATTTTGATCTGCCCTTGTCATACCTGACCCAGTCTGCGGCCATGTGTGCAGCCTGGGCAACAGGACTGGCGCTTGTACCGTATCTGGCATAGCCATAGTTCACTGTGATCATGCCGGTGACTCCGGTCTTACTCAATATGCTGTAGAATGAGTCTACATCCATTGTCCAGCTCTCCGGTCTCTGTCCGTACCATGGCCATGTAGTGTTAGCCGGGTCATTCATGAGGGATGACGGCACATCGGCAGGCCGCCCGGTGGTACTCCTGTTCCAGAAAAATGCATCGGAGGTACTTCCGCCGGGGCCCCGTAGAACACCCATCTCACGGTTTGCCATATTCTTCATCAGAGTCTTGTTGTCAGACATAGGGCCGGTCCAGAGGTTTGCATTGTCGCCGAAGAGATACTTTGGGATCTTTGTCAGGGTATCACTGAAGTCGATAGTCACAGCTACTGTGACAGGGTCAGAGACCGCCGTAACATAATTATACTCAGGTGCGGTTGTTGTCCTTGGCTGCCAGTCGGCCAGGAAGAATCCCTGTGGGTAGGCGCTGACTTCCTGCTGACCGGTGATCGGATAGCTCTTCAGGTCAGGCATCTCATCTAGGGTGATGACATACTCATGGTTCATCACCTTCTGCCAGTGTGCAAGCGGATTTTTTACCCCGTCGCGGATAAAGCTGCCGTACCATGGCATAAACCATGACCAGTAGGCTTTATCAGCCGCCAGATTGTCAGGATCAGGCACAGGGCCGTTCTCACTGAGGGTGATCATCTTCCTGCCCTGGAACTTATCTTTGATGGCGCTGTATGCAAGCATCTGCGAGCTGAAATCGCCCTCAGCAGCGTAAATATCAGCGCCCAGAATGTCAACATATGCATCGCCCGGATACCAGTCAAGATTATCAGTGCCTGCATCTGTGGTCCAGACCCAGATGAGGTTTTTCAGTCCGTGATAATTAACCAGGCGGTCAAACATTATTCTCCACAGGGCCTTGCATGGCTCCGCACCCTTTGCCCCCCACCAGAACCAACCGCCGGAGGCTTCATGCAGCGGCCTGAAGAGAACAGGGATATTGTCATTATTGAGCTGCTTGAGATAGGCTGCAATAATATCAATATCGCTTAGCATGGCCTGATATTCAGGTGAAGTTTTTTCAGTGATCTTACTGACATCAAAGGCAGTGCCTGATGTATAAAACTCGTCGGTGGCTCTTGACGGATCACGCCAGTGCCAGCAGACGGTCACCAGGCCGTCTCTGTTGTACCAGTTTCTGGTCTCGTTGACCAGTACCGACTTATCAAACCAGCTGTAATTGCGTGTATGGTTCATGAAGTCGAGTCCTATCAGCGCCGGGTATTTACCTGTCTGAGAAAAAAGCCACTCGGCCTCTTCCTTTGCATTGAGACTCATGGCACCGGAGTGGATTTTGTGCGTGAATGTGTCAGTCAGGTAACTCCACATTCTTTTTGTCCTGTCTAAGGGTGAGGGCGTTGACAGCCTGTATGGTATCTGAACACTAAGCTCAGGGTCATTATTCGGCTCAATACGTATATAGTCAATAAGGAACCATCCCCAGGTTTTGATTAAAGCCAGCGTGTTGCTTCCCTCCTTCAGCCATGCCCTTCCGTAGGCAGCCTCAGTGAACACTGTGGTGGCGGGGAATGACATCTCAGTAGTGTTACCGTTTATGCTGAGGATATTCTTCTTATCCCCATAAACTCCGGCATACCTGACATATATGTTATAGTAACCGCCCCCCGGAAGGGTGAATGTCACAGTGACCCTGTCCCCGTCATTATCAAACCCGTCAACGTAGCCCGTGCCAGAATAACCGCTGAGTGACGTTTCTACTACTGTCCCGGTAAGAACACCATTTTCAGCCTCGTACCTTACACTCTGGGCGGAAATGGGGCCGGAGGCCAGAACCAGAGCCAATGAAAAGATGAATAATCGCATAAAAAATCTCATAAGCATCTGTCCTTTATAAAAAATTGCAAAGGGCATCTCAATTTAGTAATAAATTCTGAGATACCCTTTGCTTAAGCAAATGGATGGCCTAATCAGTCACCGTTATTTAGGATCAAAACGTATATTATCTATCATGACACCAGTCAGATCATAACTGGGAGCGTCAATCCATATTCCCCAGTCGCCGGTACCGTCTATCACCATACCTGCAGTCAGTACATCAAATGTAACGGTGACCCAGTTTCCGTTGGTGGAGGTGCCGAAGATATTGTTGCCCAGGGAGGGTGCAGTGTCCCAGCCCTTGAGGAGGAAGCCTGCTGCAACTCCCGGAGCAGGGGTTGTGATACATATATCCATCTTTATTACGTAATTCTCCGGATGAGCAAGCGGGGGCCTGCAGTTATTATCCCAGTTCTGTGACCAGGTCCAGGCCCATCCTCCTCCGGTCAGTCCGAGCATAGCAGCTGTACCGTCCAAAACCACTGACGGTGTTCCGAATGTTACCACGCCACCCCAGGTCGATTGAGATGCCCCATCACCGTTGAAGTTGGTGATCATAATCGTCTGTGCCGTTATAGGGTCAGTACCGCCGAAGAACAGTGAAGGCAGCAGTCCCTGTTCACCTTCATAGGTGATCATGGTTATCTGTCCGTATCCGCTTGCAACACTGGCAGGCACATAAACTTCAACTTTCGTGTCAGTCTTCACGCCGTAGGCTGTCGCATATTTTTCTCCCGGGAATATCAGCTCCTTGATAAGCAGCATATTGGTGCCGTTAAGGGTCAGTATCGCTCCTGGCGTTCCTTTAGGTTCGGAAAATGAAGTAAAGTTCGGAAGGTTGCTGAGAATGGTAAGGTCAATGGCAGACAGTGTCATCGCTCCGTTCTTTGCCACCAGGGTGATTTTCCCTGTCCTGGCGCCTACGGGAATTGTTACTGTCATCTGGGTGGTTGTGCGTGCGCCGACAGTACCCTTTATACTTCCTGCAAACACCACATCGGATACCAGGTCAAGGTCAGTGCCCGTTATTGTTAAATCATTGCCGGGTTTAGCTGAGGTGGGAGTAA
Source organism: uncultured Rikenella sp. (assembly GCA_964418865.1). Classification (GTDB taxonomy): domain Bacteria; phylum Bacteroidota; class Bacteroidia; order Bacteroidales; family VadinHA17; genus SR-FBR-E99. The sequence goes on along the minus strand of CAYQNT010000004.1, from coordinate 41,946 downwards.
ATGAGGTGAGTAAAGGATCAATCATTGTCAGATTGGGCCCAATGATCTCCTTGTCAGACTTAGTGAAGAAGGTCACAACTCCGGTAATAGCATCATCAGGTACTGTCACCAGTATCTGTGTTGCAGTACCCCCGGCCTTGATGGTGCCCTGCTTGTCACCTCCGAAGACTACATGGTCTATCAGGTCAAGATTAGTTCCGGTAACGGTTATATCCTGGCCGTTTTTCAGTGTCACAGGTGTGACACTCACAACAGGAATAACCATCAAAAGATCATTAGCGGAGATGACTTGTACTTCGGAAGCCGGTATCATCGTCACTTTACCGTCTTTAGTATCAACCGGCACACTTATCACTATCTCTGTTGCCTTATGACTCACGAAATCAGCCTTTGCAATCACCTTGCCGCCTCCGAGGGTGACGGTTTCAACCAGGTCAAGATCGGTTCCGGTAATTGTCAGGTTGGTTCCGGCCTTAACAGGATTAGGTGCCACTGTTGTAAACACGGGCAGTTTGACTGTAAGGCTGGATGCTGAATAGACAATGATAGGTTCTTCGGCAGCATTTGATACAGCAATTTTCCCCGTCTGCGCTGCGGCAGGCACTACCAGCTTAATCTCGGTGCGGCTATGACTTATAAAGTCATCCTCAACAACAGTTACACGGTCTGTCAGTATCACCTCACCTACCAGATTCAGATAGTCACCTGTTATTGTCAGCTCATCACCGGCCTTGACAGTGACAGGTGTGAAGCTGGCAACAGATATGGGCTCTGAGAACCCGATCTCTGTTTTGGTTGTGATATTGCCGTCAGGCGTCTTGATCACAACCAGGCCTGGCTTTGCCTCCTGCGGGACAGTAAGGGTAAGCAGTGTTGATGTCTTTGTTGTGAAAGTGGATATAGTGAGGTCATTCGGCAGCACCACTGCCGTCACCTTATCAAGGTTCACACCGATAAATTTCAGTTCGGCGCCCCTGGCTATGGGCATAGGCCCGAAGCTGTAGAGAACCACCTTTGTATCTTCCTCGTCCTTTCCCTCACAGGAGGGGAGGATGATACCGGCGCTGATCACGCAGAGTGTTGCGAACAACAGCGCCTGGTTGCGGAATTTTATTTGAATTTTATGCATTGCAATTCATTTTTCAGTTGAAGTTACTTGGGTACCACACGTATATTGTCTATGCATATGTGAGGATTACAGTCTGTTCCTGCCACACCGCCGTTCCAGACAAAGAAGGTAAGACCGCGCAGCATCTCTTTGGTAAGAGCATTTCCGCATGTTGCCCCTTCACCTGTGAAGGTAAAGTCGCTTAAAGGAAATGAAACAGTAATCCATCCGTCAGTCTTGAAGGTTCCTGTCTCTTTCCAGGGATACCATAGTCCCCTGGGAAAAGAATTGTCAGCAATATAGCTGTTAGTGCCGCTAACGGAATAGGCTGTGAAGATCATCTGCAGTGCACATGACTCCCATGGCTCAACAACGTTGATCTCGAACTTTATGACTCCGTCTTTGATCTCGCCTGTATAGAACGGCTCATCAGGACGACCGTTTGCCTGGGGCCAGTAGTCGAAGCTGAAACCATCTTCGTTCCATGATACGCCTGCGCCTCCGGCAAGAGCACCTGAGAACCTCACATAATTTCCGTCGACACCTTCAGGATTTGAGTTACCTGTTACACCTGAGCGCCAGCCGCCGGCTGCAGTCAGATTGTCAAAATTAAGGACAATATTCCTGTCATCACGGAAGAAGAAGCGTGATCTGGTTGCACCATAAAGTGATCTGACCTGAATCTGGCCCGGACCTACGCCGGCGGGTACCGTTACATGAATCTCTTTTATTGTATAACTCACAATGGTACCCGGCACATTTCCGGGGAAGAGGACTGCAAGGGGCACAGAAGGATCATCAACGAAATAATTACCCTTGATAATAGCTGTTTCACCGTCAGGGACATACTCGCAAACCATTCTGTCAACCAGCGGTGCAGGCACATCAACGCTGAAGTCATACTCAAGCCTTTTAACCTTGTCGCTGTTAACCAGCACCAGCTTGTTATTGACAGTGGAGGGGATTATCTCCGGTACCTGAACAATGATTGATGAAGCTGTCACAAGATTAGGATTAAGGGCAGCCAGCTGGTCATTGAACCATATCTCATTCACATTTCCGAGGTTCTGACCGATAATGGCGATGTTATCTCCCATGAAGGCATGAGCCACCAGTGAATCAGACTTTGCAGGATCTGTCTTGCGGACATAGAAGACCTCAGGCATCAGCATCTCTTCCTTGTCTTCGCATGACTGGAAGGAGATGCCCATTAAAATGGCCGCCAGCACCAGCAATGATACCGGCAACCTGTTATATATTCTATTTTTCATATCTGACATGGCTATTTAGTGAAATAGTGTTCCGGCTCAGCATCAAGCTTGGGATCCTGCAACACCTCCGATGCAGGAATGGGGAGAAACATTTTATTCTCTGTGAAGTTGGTCACATACACTGCATTCCCGGGAATAGTTCCCCTGTTCTGGGCTTCAATGATCTCCTTAGCCTTCTGGAATCCCTGGCGCGTAATATCGAACCAGTAGTCGCCTTCAAAGGCAAACTCCACACGGCGTTCCTTCATGATGTCATCTATACCGATAGCGCTCTTGATTGGCAGTCCTGCGCGCAGACGCACTGCATTGAACGCCTCCAGGGCCGTTACATCGCTTGTTGAAGCACTGGTACCCAATGTTGACTCGGCATAAATAAGGAGGATATCTGCGTATCTCAGCATCATGAAGTTGATGCCAGTATTCATGCCAAGAACCTGCTCGCCGCCATATTTTGAACCCGGACCAACAACATACTTGACAATAGTCGACCGAGTTCCGTTCAGAGTACCGCCCTGCTTGGGATCCTGTATGGTGTCATACCTGAATCCGTTCTTCATAAACTCATTATAGGCAGCATCGTCAGGTGAGAAGGAGCCGTCAGCCTGAGGAAGCTTCTGCGGCTTCCAGGCAGGCATAGTCCAGCCATGCTCCATCATGGAGCCGGCACGCCTCTTGTCATTGGGCTCATAAGCAGCCTTGAGATCAATGGAGGGCCTGAAAAGCTCCCACATACTTGACTCATCTGTCTGAAGGCTCGACGGCCCGCGGTCAGGATTCATCTGGTTGCCTGATCCCCATGGGTTCATTGTGCACTGATGCTGGACTGCAAATAGTGTCTCAATGTTATTGTTGTTGGCACTCGCGGTAAACATCGCACGGTAATCAGGGAAGAGCTCATACTGTTTTGAGTCAATCACCTCCCAGGCTTTCTGTTTTGCATTGGCATAGTCCTTTTGATAGAGATAGAGCTTTGCCATCATACCCCTGGCAGAGAATTTAGTAGCCCTGCCTGGCACATCGAACTCAGGCAGGCCTGCCTCAGCAAGCTGAAGCTCTTCAAGAGCAAACCGGAGAACATCTTCCTGGTAGTAGCGGGGTATGTTGAAATTACCCGTAAGGGCTATCGCACCCGGATCGGTAACAATAGGGACATGACCGAAAATGCGGGCCAGATAGAAGTAAACGGTTCCCCTCAGGAAATGACATTCGGCTATTGCCGGATCGAGGATTGCAGCATCACCGCCATCAGCCTTTTTCTGTTCAAAGGTAGCCATGAGGGCACTGGTCCAGCCGTTCACCTTATAGAATGACTTCCATGAGTCGGAGAGACGCACCGAGGTGGCGGATACTGTCATCTGCTGGAAAGGAGTGTCATCACCGTTATATGTGTGCTCATTTCCTGACAAAATCTCACCTATGCAGTCTAGAGCACGGGATTCATAACCTGTCCACGCGAGCCCTGAGTAAATCGTACTTGTAGCGGCCCTCACCTCATCTGCAGTATTGTAATAGTTGCTCACGGTGAGACCCGAGAGTGACGGGCGCTCAATGAACGACTCACTGCATGATGCAAGCGTTGCTGCCAGGATTACTATGAAATATTTAAATCTGTTTTTCATGATAATAATTTTAAGTCATTAAAACTCTACACTCACACCGCCCAAAAAGGTGCGCGGGTTGGGATAGTGACCTGCATCAACGTTCATAAGCCTTATACTGTTATTGTATGAGCCTACTTCAGGATCGTAACCTGAGTACTTTGTGAAGGTGTAAAGATTCTGCACCGTAGCGTACACTCTGAGATTGTTCATCTTTAACTTGTTGATCAGTGTCTTTGGCAGCCTGTAACCGAGGGTAATGTTCTGCACACGAATATATGACCCGTCTTCAACATAGCGGTCTGACATAGCCGTGTTGTTGGTGTTGGTATTGGTAAACCTCGGCAGTGTACCATTTTTGTTGGTGGCTGTATAGCGGTCCATGACGGCAGTCGACTGGTTGTAATAGACGTTATTCATTCTCTCAAGCTGCCATTTCATGAAGTTGTATATCTCAGCCCCATAACTCCCCTGCAGGAAGATTGAGAGATCAAGGTTCCTGTACCTGAAATTATTCGTAAAGCCAAAGGTGAAATCAGGAATCGGACTCCCGATGAAGGTAAGGTCTTTCGAATCTATGATCTTGTCTCCGCTCATATCTTCAAATCTTACGTCGCCAAGCCATGTTTCGTTTTCAGCCACTGCTGATCCGAACTGCGGGTAGGAATTGGCGAGGTCAGCCTCGGTACGGAACAGGCCGTTAGTCTTGAGCCCCCAGAAGGTGCCCACTGAATAACCCGGCACCGTATGGCTGATCAGGTAATTGTCATAGTATATTTTACCATCAATGGAAGAGGACTCATTTATCAGCTTGTCAAGCACGTTCTTGTAATGCGAGAAAACGACTGAGGTGTTCCATGAGAAATTGGGTTTCGAGATATTTCGTGTAACCAGGCTCACGTCAATGCCTGTGTTGGTCATCTGTCCGACATTGCCTATAGGAGCTTTCAGGTCGTTCCATGCATCGCCTATACCGAGCAAAGAAGGTCCGGTACTGAAGAGCAGCATATTGGAAGTGACCTTTTTATACAGATCAACCGTCAGGTCTATTTTTCCGTTAAGAAAGCCCAGGTCAATACCTCCGTTGTAGGTGATAACAGACTCCCAGCCAAGATCGGCGTTGGCAATACCGGCTATGAAGTTCGTCGAAGCCGTACCTACCTGTCCGAAACCTACCGGCCCCGGCCAGAAGTTAACGTTGGAAGTGTACGGCGGACTGGGCGCTCCGCCCGGCAGGTTCTGGTTACCAACTGATCCGGCACCAATCCTGATCTTCATGTAGTTCATCACATTTGTCCAGTTGGCGGCAAATTTCTCATTGGTGACCGTCCACCCTGCTGATGCACCGGGGAAGAACCCCCATTTGTTGTTGGGGCCGAAATTAGCTGATCCGTCAGCCCTGTAGCTCAAAGAAAGCGAGTACCTATCATTAAAGGTATAATTGCCTCTGACAAAATATGACTCCATTGCCCAGTCACCCTTGCCTCCGGTAAGATCCCAGGTTGTCTTGTCAGTACCTCCTGCATTCATATCAAGGATATTATTCTGGAGGTCCACCTTCTTGCCGCCCATGGTTTCCCAGTATGAATACTGAGCCTCATGACCGCCGGTGAAGTTGAGCTTATGCTTTCCGAGGGTCTTTGCATAGTTCAGATAATTCCTGACAGCATAATAGTAAGAATTGCTGCGGCTGTCATAAAGCTGTGCCTGCAATGACCGGGTACCAATGTTGGCTTCATACTGGAATGCAATATTGTTCTGTAACCCCAGCTGGTAAGAGAATTCGTTTCTGAGCGAAAGCCCCTCCAGGAAGATTATTTCTGCATAGATATTTCCGAATATCTGGCTGTTGGTACTCCTATTCCCCCTGCTGCTGCTTGTGGCAACCGGGTTGTCAGCCGTGTAACTGTATCCGCCGACAGTGTAGTTACCCGCCCATGTTCCGTCGAGGTTCCTGACCGGGATAAGGGGGTTCTGCAGAGTTGACCACCATATCGTACTCTCTGCTGCGTCGGCAAGAGTGACATTCTGGATGCTCCTTGTGATGTTGGAACTGACGCCGGCTCTCAGCCAGCTCTTTACCTGGCTGTCAAGGTTAAACCTTGTGGAGTAGCGTTTGAAGTCAGATCCTATAAGTATACCCTTCTGGTCAAAATATCCGGCGGAGAAATAATAGTTTGTATTATCCTTTCCGCCTGATATGCCAAGCTGGTGATCCATGGTGAATCCCTGCCTGAATATTGCATCCTGCCAGTCAGTCCCTTTACCCAGGAGTGACGGATCAGCAAACTCTTCAGTAGGAGTGTAACTCGTTCCCAGCTCACCTATCACACTGTTCTGATATTCGGCAAACTGGCGGAGGTTCATCACATCCAGTTTCCTGGTCACATCCTGGAGCCCGTAGGAAAAGTCATAGGTGATCTTGCCATCTCCGGCCTTTCCTTTTTTTGTGGTTATCAGGAGTACGCCGTTTGCTGCCTGTGACCCGTAGATAGCCTGTGCCGAGGCATCTTTCAGCACGTCAATAGACTCAATGTCATTGGGGTTCAATGTTGCCAGGAAGCTGTTCTGCGTCTGACCATCAGAGCCGCCAAGGCCGTCATAGCCGGTATTCTCAACCATGTTATTAGTAAAGGGAACACCGTCAATAACTATCAGCGGATCATTGCTGTTTATAGAGGTAATACCCCTTACCCTTACAGAGACGCCGCCACCGGGCTGTCCACTGTTGCTCATTACCTGTAAACCGGCAACCTTGCCCTGAAGGGCCTGGTCAACACCGGTAAACACAAGGTTCTGTATCTCCTCCGCCTTGACGGAGGCGATGGCAGATGTCACTTCCGACCTCCTGATAGTACCATAACCTATCACCACAACAGCATCAACCTCTTCAGCTGACATTGACATTGTGATTGTTATGGGACCCTCTGTGACTGGCACTTCCTGTGTGTTCATCCCTATGAAGGAAACAACCAGGATGGTAGCACCAGAAGGTACATTCAGAGAAAAATTCCCGTTGAGATCCGAAGCAGTTCCTATAGTCGTTCCCTTCACCACTATCGAGGCGCCGGGCAAGGCAGCATTTCTATCATCCAGAACCCTTCCGGTGACACTCCTCTGCTGTGCATAAAGGACTGTGGATGACATAACAGCTGCCAGACAAATAAGAAAAGATAGTCTTAAGAGTTTATTTTGCATAGCTGTACAGTTTTATGTTTTTAAAGTTAATCCTTCTGCATAGGGTGACACTGATACTATTTTGCCTCTTTATTGTAATAATTTGATTAGTCCGGTGACATAAGAGCAAAATCAACCCCTATTGGTGTACAAACTACACAATGTTAATAAATACTCCTGAACAGCATATCTTTCTGGCCGGTGCCAGCAGTTGATAAACTCAATTCTAATCAGTCGTGTTTATACATTATATAATGATAACCACTTTTATGTTACACTGACGGGCATATCTCACACAAATATTTTTTATGCACCTGTTGATTATACAATTTATTTAAAATACCTTTGAATTCCTACATTGTACACTAAGTCATTTTATCACTTGCCAGGTATAATAAAATGATAGCACACAAGATTGTTCCCAACCTATCGGTCGACTGCGTAGTATTCGGGTTTGACTTTGAGAAACTGAATATTTTGCTCGTCGAAAGGGAGCTAAAGGATGAAAAGAGCGGGGAGGTTCTCATCAGGGACCATACACTGACAGGCTATCACATCTTTGAAGATGAAGACCTCGACAGTGCAGCCAGCAGGATACTCAAGGGACTGACAGGACTTGACAACATCTTTTTGGAACAGTTTGGAGCTTTCGGTCAGCTCGACCGTGTCTCCTCGCCCAGGGACAAGATGTGGCTCGATCATATCAACAAGGGTTTTGCTGACCGTATCATCACTGTAGGGTATCTTGCCCTGATAGACAATACCAAGGTAACCCTCACGCACAAGGACAGGAATGTCTCCTGGTTTCCGGTCTCAATGGTCGGCGAGATGGAAATGGCCTTTGACCACAAGTACCTGTTCTACAAGGCCCTTGAAGCACTGCAGCGCAAGGTGAAAGTCGAACCCATTGCCTTTGAGCTCCTTCCTGACTATTTCACGCTGTCACAACTTCAGAAGCTATACGAGGCCCTTCTGGGAAAATCATTTGACAAGAGGAACTTCAGGAAGAAGGTAGCTCAGATGCACTACGTCATCCCTCTGAGGAAGAAACAGCAGGGAGTGGCACATAAGCCTGCTCAGTACTACCTCTTTAGCCGTGAGGTGTACGAGAAGACAAGAAAAGGACGTATTTCATTCATTATCTGAATAATTCATCTAACTATAACCTAGCCATGAAATTGCATCTGATTGACCTTGGTATTGTCATCCTCTACCTGGTGACAACCGTCTTTATAGGCAACTGGGTCTCAAAAAGGGCATCGAAGAACATCCAGTCATACTTCCTGGGGGGCAACAGCCTGCCATGGTATTTCCTGGGTGTCTCCAACGCATCCGGTATGTTTGACATAGCCGGCACCATGCTCCTGGTCTACTGGCTGTCAGTATACGGTATGAAAAGCTTATGGATACCGTGGCTGTGGCCTGTCTTTAACCAGATCTTCCTGATGGTCTACCTCTCAGCCTGGCTAAGGCGCTCAAACGTCATGACCGGTGCGGAATGGATAAAGACACGCTTCGGCGATGGCAGGGCATCTAACCTCTCGCATGTCATTGTGGTGATCTTTGCCCTCGTCAGCGTCATCGGATTCCTCTCATACGGATTCAAGGGCATAGGCAAATTCGTTGCTGCTTTCCTTCCCCCGCTGGTATCCGACCCCGCGCTTCTCATGGCACACCCTCAGATAAATGTCAACCTCTATGCTCTCATCCTGATGGCCATAACAACATTCTATGTGGTCAAGGGAGGGATGTTCAGTGTTGTCATCACCGAGGTGATCCAGTATGGCATTTTAACTGTTGCTTCCATCGCCGTGGGCATCATTGCCATCAGGCAAATATCTCCCGATGCGCTCAACGCTGTCATACCTGAAGGGTGGAAGAGCCTCTGGTTCGGGCGTACAACAGGGCTCGACTGGCACTCTATTTCCGCGGCCGCATCACCAAAGCTACATTCGTTCAATGACTGGATCAAGACAGACGGTTATGAGTTGTTCGGACTCTTCTTTATAATGATGCTTTTCAAAGGGTTCCTTGTTTCAGCTGCCGGCCCTGCGCCCAACTATGATATGCAGCGTATCCTTGCCACCAAAAACCCGAAGGAGGCATCAAAAATGAGCTCGCTGGTAAGTGTTGTCTTAAACCCCACCCGTTACTTCATGGTTGCCGGCCTGACCATCCTGGCCCTCGTCAACTTCGACAAGCTATATACCGGATCACTCACAAACCCGGACTTTGAGAGTATCCTGCCGGAAGTGCTGGCGGCATATGTGCCAATAGGATTGCTCGGATTTCTTCTGGCCGGACTGATAGCCGCCTTCATGAGTAACTTCGCAGCAACGGTGAACGCTGCACCCGCATACCTCGTCAACGACATATACAAACGCTATATTAATCCTAACGCCAGCGAAAAGACCTATGTCAAAATGAGTTATGCAACCTCACTGCTTATTGTGGTGATAGGGATCGTGGGGGGCTTTCTGGTCACGTCAATCAATGACGTGGTGCTGTGGATCACAGCAGCCCTGTGGGGTGGCTACACTGCCCCAAACGTCCTGAAATGGTACTGGTGGCGGTTCAACGGCTACGGCTACTTCTGGGGCATGCTCTCGGGAGTAATTGCCGCCATTGTTCTTCCTGCACTTAACCTGGAGATACTACAGAACTGGCCGCTGACTGAAAACTTCAGCATGAACGCATTCCCGGCTATATTCATAATATCCCTGATGGGCAGTGTTCTCGGATCACTGCTTACCAAAAAGGAGGACGATGAGACACTTAAAAAATTCTACAGGCAGGTACGCCCCTGGGGCTTCTGGAAACCTGTAGAGAAAATGGTGCTGGCAGACAATCCTGAATTTAAGACCAACAAGGACTTCTGGAGAGACATGTTTAACATCGCCGTGGGTATAGTATGGCAGGTATCGCTTATGGCCTTCCCTGTGTTCCTCGTACTGAGGGAATGGACTCAGTTCTATGTTGCAACGGCAGTGATGATCATTACTACCGTTATCTTGAAATTTACCTGGTGGAATAAACTAAAAGACTAACACTGATCATGAAATTCGGACACTTTGATGACAAAGCAAAGGAGTATGTCATTACCCGGTATAACACTCCTTATCCCTGGATAAATTATCTTGGCAATCGTGATTTTTTCTCAATCATATCTAACACGGCAGGTGGATACAGCTTCTTTCGTGACGCCCGGCTGCGCAGAATAACAAGATACAGGTACAACAATGTACCACTTGATGACGGAGGTAAATATTTTTATATCAATGACAACGGCTCTGTGTGGTCACCCGGCTGGAAACCCGTAAAAACCGAGGTTGAAAATTACTCGTGCCGCCATGGTCTGGGTTATACTGCCATCAGCGCGGAAAGGGAAGCTTTACAGGCCGAGGTAATTTACTTTGTGCCTGTGGGAGACACTTGTGAGGTACAGCGTGTAACCCTGCGCAACAAAGGGACCCTTCCAAAGAGAGTACGGCTTTTCTCATTTGTCGAATGGTGTCTCTGGAATGCTCTTGATGATATGACCAACTTCCAGCGTAACTTCTCCACGGGAGAGGTAGAGGTAGAAGATAGTGTTATCTACCACAAGACAGAGTATCGTGAACGCCGAAACCACTATGCCTTCTACTCTGTCAACAACCCAGTGGCAGGGTTCGACACCGACCGCGAGGCATTTTTGGGCATGTACAACGGCTTTGATCACCCTGATACGGTCTTCTCGGCCACGCCTCGCAACAGTATTGCACACGGCTGGTCACCGGTGGCGTCTCATTGTATTGACGTGTATCTTGATCCGGGAGAAGAGAAAAACTTCACCTTCGTCCTCGGTTACATAGAAAACCCTGACAACGAGAAGTTCATTGCCCCTAAGGTGATAAACAAAGAGAGAGCCCGGACTATGATCGGGAGGTATGACACCAACGAAAAGGTGGATGAGGCATTAGGTAAGCTGAGGGAGTACTGGAACAGACAGCTGTCGGTCATCACACTTGACCATCCGGACCCTCGCCTCTCACGCATGGTCAATATCTGGAACCCCTATCAGTGCATGGTGACATACAACATGTCACGCAGCGCCTCCTATTTTGAATCAGGGATAGGAAGGGGCATGGGCTTCCGCGACTCCAACCAGGATCTTGCAGGGTACGTTCAGATGATAGCCCCGCAGGCCCGTGAGAGAATCATTGACATTGCCTCTACCCAGTTTGATGACGGCAGCGCTTACCATCAGTACCAGCCGCTGACAAAACGAGGCAATGCAGAGATAGGCGGTAACTTCAACGATGACCCGCTGTGGCTCATCTTCGGCGTAGCAACCTACCTGAAGGAGACAGGCGACTGGTCTATCCTTGATGAGATAGTGCCTTTCGACAATGACCCTGATAACGCCGCAAGCATGTTTGAACACCTAAACAGATCATTCCGGTATGTGGTCAGCCATCTCGGACCCCACGGCCTGCCTCTGATAGGGCGTGCCGACTGGAATGACTGCCTCAACCTTAACTGCTTCTCCACCAATCCTGATGAGAGCTTCCAGACAACGGAGAACCAAAAGGGAGGTCAGGCCGAATCGGTATTCATTGCAGCCATGTTAGTGCTCTATGGCGCTGACTTTGTTACCATCGCCCGCAGGAGAGGCGAACAGAAGAAGGCTGATGAGGCACAGAAGCATATTGACAGTATGGCCAGGGCCATTGATGAACACGGCTGGGATGGCGACTGGTTTCTGCGCGCCTATGACTTCTACGGAAGAAAGGTAGGCAGCAAAGAGAATAAGGAGGGTAAGATCTTTATAGAGTCACAGGGTATGTGCGTAATGGCAGGGATAGGTCTTGATGACGGAAGGGCGCTGAAAGCACTTACCTCAGTCAATAAATACCTGGCCTGCGAACACGGTATAGTACTTAATAACCCGCCCTTTACAGAGTACCACCTGCATCTGGGAGAGATCTCCAGCTACCCTGAGGGTTATAAAGAGAACGCCGGTGTCTTTTGCCATAACAATCCGTGGATCATCATCTCTGAGACGATGACAGGCAATGGTCACCGGGCGTTTGATTACTACAGCCGCATCACTCCATCATACCTTGAGGAGATAAGTGACCTGCACAAGACAGAGCCATATGTATATTCCCAGATGATAGCAGGCAAGGACGCGTTCCTGCCGGGTGAGGCAAAAAACAGCTGGCTGACAGGCACAGCAGCATGGTGCCTCTATTCGGTCACACAATATATTCTAGGGATACGTCCCGATTATGACGGACTGGTGATTGATCCATGTATTCCGCCTGAATGGAGTGGCTTTACCTTCAGACGACTTTTCAGAGGAGCAGTCTACAACATTGAGATCGTGAATCCCGAACATAGATCCAAGGGTGTATGGGAAATATTGGTTGACGGGAAAAAGGCAGATTCGTGCGTTCTGCCGGTCTTCCCCGAAGGAACTGAGCATAATATCAAAGTAACAATGTAATGAAAATGAAATCAAATCCCGGAATCTTCATTCTGGCAGCAATTGTACTGCTGACATCATCAGGCTGCAGCAAGGCAGCATTGAGAAAAGCAAGGATTGAGTCACCGGCATCGGAGGATGTCATCCTTGTAAACCAGGTCGGATATCATCCTGAGTCCCAAAAGGTGGCTCTAATACGCGGCAACACCGTGAAATTTAATATTATTGATACGGCAGACGGCAAGGTTGTTTTCAGCGGCTCTGCAGACAAACCCCTTTACTGGGAGCTGTCAGGCGACACAGTGCGGGCAGCCGATTTCTCCGGACTGACACAACCGGGGACCTACAAGCTCTGTCTCGATGGATCAGAGACTTGCTCCGGCCCCTTCCGCATAGGCAGTGATGTGTATAGAGAAATCACCAAAGCAGCTGTGAAATCTTATTATCTCAACCGTTCCGGATTCGAGATCACCGAAGAGTACGGCTCGAAATGGGCCCGGCCCGCAGGTCATCCAGACAATGCTGTCATCATTCATCCGTCGGCCGCTTCAAAAGGCAGACCTGCAGGCACGGTAATCTCCAGCCCGGGAGGATGGTATGATGCGGGCGATTATAACAAGTATGTCGTCAACAGCAGCATCACCAACTATACGCTTCTGCTCTTCTACCAGTTATATCCCGAGTATTGCAGGCTTCTTGATCTCAATATACCGGAGAGCGGTAATGATATCCCCGACCTGGTTGATGAGCTGCTCTGGAACCTTAAATGGTATCTGACCATGCAGGATCCGGCTGACGGCGGTGTTTATCACAAGCTGACCAACCTGCAGTTTGATGCGTTCGAAATGCCTCATGAGGCAACGCAGCCTCGTTATGTTGTCATGAAGAGCACAGCCGCTACTCTTGATTTTGCTGCTGTCACAGCAATGGCATACCGGGTCTTTGCCACTGACCCCTCTGAGGAGCTGAGAGCCCTTGCCGCCATCTGTCTGGAGGCGTCAGGCAAAGCAATGGAATGGGCTGAGGCCAATCCTGCTGTGCTTTACCGGCAGCCTGCCGATGTGGGTACCGGCGCCTACGGCGATGATCACCTGACTGATGAGCTCTTCTGGGCAAAGGCCGAAACCTCCCTGGCAAAGGGGACGGCTCCCGCTGCTGGATTCCTTGACGGCATCAGTGCTGTTACTCCCACATGGAACCAGACCTCCACCCTGGGCCTCATCTCGCTGGCCATGAGCAAAGATGAATCGTTCGCCCCGCTGCGCGAAGCAGCATCGTCACTTTTGACTGCATATGCTGACGAGCTGATTGCAAAATCAGAAAGATCTCCCTACCGCATCAGCCTCGATCGGTTTGACTGGGGCAGCACCTCAGATGTAGCTAACCAGGCAATCATCAAGATCATTGCCATGCGGATGACCGGTGACAACAAGTACCTGCCATCCATCCAGGCTGACGTCAACTGGCTGCTGGGCACAAATCCTACAGGATACTGCTTTGTGACAGGGTTTGGAACACTCTCGCCAATGCATATCCATCACCGCCCTTCAGGCGCTGACGGAGTGCCGGAGCCTGTGCCGGGGTTCCTCGTGGGAGGACCGAACACGGTGGTGATGAACGACTGCCAGCCTCCTGTTCCACGGTCAACCTTCCCGGCAAAGTCATACACTGACAGCGAATGCAGCTACTCCACCAACGAGATAGCCATCAACTGGAATGCTCCGCTGGTCTTTCTGCTGGGCGCCATGGATAATATGAAGCCGTAATGGAGACTGAAAAAAGCATATGTATCTCAGATTTGTAGTATTCATTGAAAAGATTGAATTCAAATACGTAGATTAGTGGAATAAAATGGTATTAGCTCCGGTGTAAGCTGCTGCTACAGATTCCGCAGTAAGCTCGGGTGTAAGCTGCTGCTACAGATTCCGCAGTAAGCTGCGGTGAATTTACCATACTGATTAAAATAATTATACAATGAGTACCAGAAGGACATTTATCAAACAAGGCGGTTTAACCGCAGGCGGATTGGCCACGGCCACTGTATTAACCAGCAGTATGCTGCCGGACGAAGGGTTTTATTCCCGCAAGACGGGGGAGATGCAAGGTATTAAGATCAGCAAGATGTTCATTGAGCCGATCAATATTGAGATGGAACCATTCCCGATAGCACTGGGTGTAATGACACATCTTGAGAATGCCCTTGTGACAATTGTTCTTGAGAATGGTATTGAAGGCTTTGGAGAAGCAGCAGCCATCATGCAGATCAACGGTGAGAACCTGGCAACAATTCTGGGTACCCTGAACAGCTGCAAAGACTTTGTTGTAGGCCAGGACATCAACAACTACAGGGCAATCGCCTATACCCTGAAAAGTGCTTTCTGGGCTCAGTCAGCCGCCAGGTGTGCCATTGAAATGGCTCTGCTTGACGCATACACAAAGACCCTGAAGATCCCGTTTTATCGTTTCCTGGGAGGAACTGACAACAAGATAGAGACTGATTATACGATAGCGATAG
The DNA here is from genome assembly GCA_964418865.1 of uncultured Rikenella sp. Taxonomy (GTDB): domain Bacteria; phylum Bacteroidota; class Bacteroidia; order Bacteroidales; family VadinHA17; genus SR-FBR-E99. The sequence continues at coordinate 26,810 of CAYQNT010000004.1, read as the reverse complement.
TTAGTGCAGAACAAGCTAAGAAGGAGGCGGTTCATCTTGCAGCTGAGGGTTTCAGGGTAATAAAGACCAAGGTAGGAACCAACCTGACGAAAGACGTCGACAGGGTACTGGCAATTCATGACGGCGCTCCTGACTGCGGCATTCTCATTGATGCCAATCAGGGATATTCGCCCAAAACTGCATTGCGCTTCATTAATGAGGTGCTGAACCACGGCATTTATCCGGTAATGTTTGAGCAACCGGTACATAAGAACGACCTGGCGGGGATGAAATACGTAAGAGACAACACCCCGATCATGGTTGGTGCCGATGAATCGGTATTCACAGCCACTGATGCCATCAATATAGTGCGAACGGGTTGCGCCGATGCCATCAACATCAAGCTATCCAAGTCTTGTCTGATAGAGGCGCTTGACATTGCCGCTATTGCACGAAGCGCCAACCTTAAACTCATGATTGGCTGCATGGTTGAGACAAACCTGGCACTGGGGTGTGCGGTTCAGTTTGCTGCCGGTGTAGGTGGTTTTGAGTTTATTGACCTTGACCCATCCTTTGATGCGTCAGAGTGCCCGGTCAGCGGAGGACCAGTTTACAAAGCCCCTTACTGGACAATTGGCCCGGAGCCCGGCCTGGGATTCAGCAGTCGGCAATCAGCAGTCAGCAGTCGGCAGTCGTAATACTTCAACCAGGACTGTGAACTGAGGGCTGAGGACTGAGGGCTGAGGACTGAGGACTGAGGGCTGAGGACTGAGGACTGAGGACTGAGGGCTGAGGACTGAGGACTGAGGGCTGAGGGCTGCCGACTGAAGACTGAGCCCCGCCACGCGGGGCGACAGGCCTTTAGGCCTTGAGGTAGTCATTGAGCGCGGAGACATACTCCGCAAACTTCTGCCGCCCGAGGTCAGTGATACTGCACATCGTCTGCGGATAGCTCTCACCGAAACTTTTACTTACTGAAATGTATCCGGCATCTTTCAGCTTGCCTATCTGTACGCTGAGATTACCTGCTGTCGCTCCCGACTTCTCACGCAGATAGCTGAAGCCGGCACTGTCAACACTGATGAGTATCGACATAACTGCCAGCCTGAGCTGCGAATGCAGCAGAGGGTCAAGCTCCCTGAACGGCTTCATGGCTACCCTTTCTTCTGAATAAATATCCGGGAATAAGATACCCGATGATCATGGCTAACGGCATTGCAAGACCTGAGACAGTCTCTCCTCCGAAATGTGCTGCCAGCGCAAGGACCCAAAACGATGCAGCACCCCAGATCAGTGGTCTGAATCTTAGAACCACCCCTGAGATGAATAATGGGATCGCTGCCATCAACAACATGTATTTCGTGACGCTACCGCTTTCCAAGGGATGAATGATAAAAAAGACAACCGAGGCAAACAGAAACGCCATCCACGACCACACATAAATACTTGTTCCGTAAGTATATACCTTCTCGTTTTTGCCCTTGATGAAACCATAGATCAATGAAACAAATACCCCGGGAATAACAAAGAACCAGACATACCAGGCGTTTGTCCAGTCAGTATACCTCCAGAGCAGAAACTCTGAAAGACTGCATGCTAATATCAACCAGCCCCAGAAGAGCAAGTGAAAACTAGTCTGCGTCACACTCACACGCGTTTTATTGATCATTTGGGTGATAACCCTGAGACTCTCCTCTCCTGTCATCAATTTTTCTTCATTTTCCATGGCTTTTGTTACTTTTACACTATGTCATTAAAATAGCTTCAACAAAGATAAAGTAGTTTATATTATAAACCTAATTATTTTATAAATACTTTTCGCTTAAATAATAATTAAATCGCATATAACTGATATTTAGTTTATTATAAAATATAATAATTAATCGTCATGGGACTGATCAAGATTGAAGATATGGAGTTTTATGCTTTTCACGGACATTATCGCGAAGAGCAGATAGTTGGAAGTCACTTCATAGTTGATGTGACCATGGAGACTGACACCGGCAATGCAGAGAAAAGCGACCAGCTGAAAGAGACACTCAATTATCAGGAAGCATATCTTATTGTAAAGAGAGAGATGGAAAAGACATCCAACCTTCTGGAACATATTGCCGCCAGAATTCTTAATTCACTGCACAGCGAGATGGGGGGCATTATCAACGCAACAGTGAGGGTTTCTAAACTAAACCCGGTCATGGGTGGCAGGATCGGCAGGGTAAGTGTTGAAATTTCAAGGTGAACAGGTTCATTATGCTTTGACCTTTTTTTTGTATATTTTCCCCTTGACACAGGAATAGGTTTTGTAGGCTAATTACACAAATTTCATAATCTCATTTTAAAATCCAATGAAAGAGTCTGAAGAGATAGTAAAACCGGAATCACAGCATTTTATAGAACAGGCCATTGAGAAAGATCTGAGTGAAGGTAAGAACGGAGGGCGTGTGCATACCCGTTTCCCGCCTGAGCCTAACGGCTATCTGCATATAGGGCATGCAAAAGCTATTTGCCTCGACTTCGGCATGGCAGAGCAGTATGGAGGAAAGTGCAATCTCCGCTTTGATGACACCAACCCTACAAAAGAGGATGTTGAATATGTTGACTCAATAAAGGAAGACATCCAGTGGCTGGGTTTCACCTGGGAAGACCGTGAGTACTATGCGTCGGACTATTTTGGCAAACTCTGGGATTTTGCGGTGTTGCTGATCAGACGGGGACTTGCATATGTAGATGATCAAAGTGCTGAGAAAATAGCTGAGCAGAAGGGTACCACCACCCTGCCCGGAACTGAAAGCCCGTTCCGCAACCGAACTATTGACGAGAACCTCAACCTCTTCAACCGCATGAGTGAAGGCGAGTTTGAAGAGGGCAGCCGGGTACTGAGGGCAAAGATAGACATGACTGCGCCCAACATGCATATGCGTGACCCTATCATCTATCGTATACTGAAGGCCTCACATCACCGCACGGGAACCAAATGGAAGGTCTATCCGATGTACGACTTTGCTCATGGGCAGAGCGACTATTTCGAAGGTATCACCCACTCTCTATGCACCCTTGAATTCGAGGTGCACAGGCCACTGTACGACTGGTTCATTGACCAGCTCAAAACTGATGAATACCGGCCCCGGCAGATTGAATTTAACCGTCTGAACCTGACCTACACCGTGATGAGCAAGCGCAAGCTGCTTGAACTGGTGAAAGACGGCGTAGTAAAAGGCTGGGATGACCCACGTATGCCTACTTTGTGTGGACTGCGCCGCAGGGGATATACTCCCGAGTCGATAAGACGATTCGTTGACCTGATTGGATATACCAAGGTGGAAGCCATAAACGATGTCTCGCTACTGGAGTATGCTATCCGCGAAGACCTGAACAAGCGTGCTCCGCGAGTCTTTGGAGTGCTTAAGCCTCTCAAGCTCATTATCACTGACTTCCCCGAAGGTGTTACTGAAGAGATGGAGATAGAGAACAATCCTGAGGATGAGAGCCAGGGTAAGAGAAAAGTACCCTTCAGCAGGGAGGTCTTTATTGAGCAAGACGACTTCAGGGAAGATCCTCCCGGCAAGTTCTTCCGCCTTGCTCCTGGTCAGGAGGTAAGGCTCAAGGGAGCATACATCATTAAATGTACCGGAGTTGTTAAAAATGAAGCAGGTGAAGTTACGGAGGTGCACTGTACATATGACAGGGAAACACGCAGCGGCGGCCTGCAGTCAGGGCGTAAAGTTAAAGGCACGCTGCACTGGGTATCAGCAGCACATGCCCTCAACGCCGAGGTAAGACTCTATGACAGGCTATTCAGCGATGAAGATCCATCGGGGCATAAAGATGTTGATGCAAGGTCGTTTCTCAATCCTGACTCCCTGACAATTATCAAGGATTGTAAAGTAGAACCGTCGATTGCTGATGCCGGTCCGCTAACCAGATTCCAGTTTCAGAGAATAGGCTATTTCTGTGTCGACTATGACAGCCGGCCGGGTAATCTCGTCTTCAACCGCACTGTAAGCCTTAAAGACACCTGGGCCAAACTAAACAAATAGCTGCTGAGAGCTTATGCAAGCGGAGTAAAGAGATAAAATTCAAATACTCCGGGATATGATTCTAAAAAATAATTTTATCTTTGCAGCCTCAAAATAGTGCTCCGTGGTGTAATTGGCAACACGCCTGATTCTGGATCAGGAAAGTCTAGGTTCGAGCCCTAGCGGAGCAACAAGTGCCGGCATCTTGCCGGCTTCTTATTTTTAACCTTGGGCTCGGCTAACCCTTCAGTCTGGCAGCTCCCTATCCCGACATACTATGTCGGGACTTAACGGTCGCTCCGGTTCGAGCCCTAGCGGAGCAACAAGAGATTGATTTTAAAGCCTTGATGACTAAAGTATTCAGGGCTTTTTCATTTGATGTCATTAAGACTATACTGAACTATTTATCATACTGCGTAGTATTCCATTTCGTCAGGTGTGTGCCAAACATTTTGCATTATTCGATTACCTTTTCTTTTTCCAATCGCCAAATCAAAGCCTTGTTGACATCCCAATATCTGAAAGTACCAGGTTTAGCAACAACCTCTCCTGGTTATTATACACCGTGTTATGCGCTGACATAATTAACTTATGTAATAAGATTAATTATTTATTGTTTATCAATAATTTTTTATCTATATTTGCGTCGTCTAATATAAAATAATATGTCATGAATACAAAAACCAATCTGATTTTAAAAGTGATGCTTATTCTATCCTGGATCATACTCATAGGGTTATGCATTAAAACCGGCGCAATTCTTCTGACTTATTTAATTAGTACTGGCAAGGCTGAAGGCGCAAGGAACCTTTTTATGGGTTTGAACCTGTTCGATCTCAGGGAATATAGTTTCTGGTATTATTCATCCACCGTTTCTTTAATTATCGCTATGCAGGCTATTAAAGCATACACTGCTTTTTTAGTGGTTAAGCTATTGATGAAAATAAAATTGGTAAATCCATTTACCATTGAAGTGAGCAGACTGTTGGAGAAGATAAGTTATTTCATTTTTAGCACATGGATAATTGTATTGATCTTCAATGCACAAATTAAATGGCTGGCGAAAAGCCTAGGCGACATGGATCAACATGTTATATCTGATAATTTTATTTTATTGGCGGGAGTGGTATATATTTTCTCGCAGATATTTAAGAGGGGAGTAGAATTGCAATCTGAAAACGAATTAACTGTTTAAGCTATGCCGATAATAGTAAACTTAGATGTGATGATGGCAAAGCGAAAGATGTCATTGAATGAGCTTTCGGATAAAGTTGGACTTACCCTGTCAAATCTTTCTATACTGAAAACCGGTAAGGCCAAAGCTGTACGGTTTACCACACTGGAAGCCATTTGCGAAGTACTGGATTGTCAACCGGGAGATATTCTGGAGTTTGTGAAAGGAAAGGAGAAATAAAGCAGCCGGGGTTTAAAAATCCAATATTAAACTTTAATGAAAAAATGGACGCTCCCTGACAGAGAGCTATCATAATATCACTTTAGTTGTAAGGATTTATTAATTACATCAACAGGTACCCTTCATCACCTATCGCAGCAACTGATCAATGACACTTGTAATTTCCTCTCCGGTGGTCTCTTCACTATAGCCATGAATTACTTTTTTTATAATACGCTGTTCATCAAGGATATAAAACGCAGGAACCCCTCCACCGGTCTGATAATCTCTGATCACATCGTCTGTACCGTTTAACAGGTTATAATTGAGCTGATTCTTTTCTGAGTAAATACGCAGGGAATGCGGTTTCCGCGACCAGGTTTCTATAGCTATCAGCCCAAGATCTGTAGTGCTGTATCTGCCTCTTAATTCTTTCAGGAAAGGAATTGAGGCCATACAAGGACCGCAGCCGATACCGGTGAATTGAATTAGCAATACTTCCCCCTTCAAATCGGAAAGAGATAAGCTCTGTTCATCTTTATCATACAAAACCCACGGTGGCGCCTTCTTCCCTTCAAGATCAGCTGCCTCCACCTTACTGTTTGACATCCCATATTTTCTGATCTCATAACTAGCCGGGAAATATTCATAGAGATTAAAATCAGCGATAGATAGTTTATTAAACTCTGCCCCGGAGCAGGTAGTTGCAGAGATATCAGTTGACATCTCCCTACGCACTTTGTAGGGCAGGTTATTATGCTTACCTATCCATAACTCATATACTGATGTGGTTTCTCCGTAATTATATGGATTGTCAGGCATGTGATAAGCCATGCCAAAAAACTCAACCTGCTCATCTTCATTAATGATGAGCTTGAAATAAAAATGATCGTCAAACTCTTCTAATTTGAGAATCACGCTGTCTTGTGTTGTAAGCGCATACCGGATAATGTTTTTGGTATAATTAAAGAATGGAGCAGAAAGCGGTCTGAATGGCAATGGTCTGACTGTAAAATCATCAACAACCAGGCCCTTATGTTCATGATAGATCAGGGCCCTGATCTTACCATCATAACCAAACTCCAATTGAGTCGTGTCCTCACAATCCATACTCACAAAGCTTGCTCCTATCGTCGTATCTCCGGGGTTATTATACTCCTTCACAAATCTGCAAAAGGAAGACATTCGTGCTGTGTCTCCGGGTTGCCAGCTTTCCAGGTGTTCGTAATAAGTTGCTGATTCTATTTTCTCCAGATTAACCAGCACTTCGTTTAAATAACCAGCCGGACCTTTATTAACCCTGCAGCTTGTTGCTATGATTAGAAGCAGGAACAGATACGCTATCCTTATTCCGGCTTTCAGTACAGGTGTTTCTTTAATTTTGCACATAGTCTGTCTTTAGTAATATGATTTTGTCTATTTATCCTCTGGAAACTAATAGGTTAGCAAGCTACTTCAATAGTTCATATTTTATTGTCTGAGTTTAAAGATAGATAGAAAAATGGTTTCTACCCTGATTGTTCATGCTTCTTAAAGAATCAGGGTAAATCATCATACGTAATAAAAAGTTTTCATAGCTTTGACATACGGCCATTTGGCAAGTGAAAGTTTTTAGTCCCTGAAAAAAATTGGCTATGAAAAGAAATCTACTGCTGGTAATTATCCTGTTAGTATTTATTTCTCAGGGTTTCTCTCAGGATAAAATCATTACACTTAACAACGATACCATTGACTGTAAGATCACAAAAGTAAGCAGAAGAGATATCTGTTTCGAAGTGACAACCATGGGTATTCAAACTGCGGGCAGGCTGCCGCGATCAGGGGTCCTGAGTTATTCCGTTTCAACCGTCGCCGAGAAGGCCGAAGGTTACCAACCCCTTCAAACCGGGTCATTTCAGGAGAAACGATCCCAAACTATTCAAAACGCATCATCCCTGGAGGAAAGTTACCAATCCATTCAAACCAGCTCATTCAAGCGGCTGCGGTTGTCGGCCAACGGGGGAGCCGGTTACATCTTCAGCAGCTCGAAAACAGCAGAGGAAAGCATGGCAGGACTGGGGATATCACCAGGCCGGGCTAAGTCATATTACAATAACCTGAAGACAGGCATTTATGCAAGCAGCAACATCACATGGATGCTGAAGCCGAATATCGGTTTGGGGCTCAGGTACAAGTTCTTTGATACCTCTGCAAGCGTCGAAGACTTTTTTGACCTGCCAGGTGAGGTGAACCTGTTCTATTCAACCTACAAAGAACATATCTATGTCAATTTCGCCGGCGTCTCATGCTTCTACAGCGAACCGCTGGGTTTAAGCCAGACCTTCAGGGTTTACTGTTCATATGCGGCAGGAATGGCACACTACAGAAATGAGACAGAGTCCCTCTACGGAAATTACCTGATAACAGGTCGCTCTTTCGGCATGGACGGAAGCCTTGGCCTTGAATACTTTGTCAGGCCAGGCCTCTCTGTCGGTGCTGAACTGTCAGCCTTCAACTCAATACTAAGGAAAATTGAAGTGACTGACGGATCAACAACAGAAACAATTGAACTGGAAAAAGAGAACTATGAGAATCTGTCGAGATTCGAGTTTTCATTAGGAATCAGATTTTATCTGTGGAACAAATGAAAAGAGCAGCTATAATATTTGGTATCGCGACTCTCCTTCTTGCGGCAGTGTCGTGCAGCAACAAGTTCCTGGAAGAAAATGAGGTCGACCTTTACAGCCTCTCAGATACATTGTTCATTACCAGCTTTGATGAAAATGTGCAGGTGTCACTTCAGACCCCGCCGGAAGATGATTATGAGTTCACCATCTACATGCAACCCAGATGGCTCTCATTCAAGTCTATGCACGGAAAGATTAAGGACGGATCTCTTACATTGGATTTCAGTGTTTTACATGAAAGCGTACCAGATTATCTTCCAATTTCCTACGGTACGGTATACCTTAAGGTGGAAGGGCTCGGCATGGTTTCTATCACCGTGGTTTATACCAGTTACAGAAATGCATCGATACAGTTCATTCCGTCAACATTCACTTTTACATCGACATCTGGCCAGGAGTTATGGATTAGTAATACCGGTCAGGGTCTTCTGGTATGGGAGATAACATCAAAACCTGACTGGCTTACCGTGTCTCTCACTAAAGGAACGGTATATCCCGGTAACTCTCAGAGAATCGAAGTCGGATTAGTAAAAGAAATGTTAACACCTGGAGAGTTTTACATGGGCACAATAATGATGCTCAGCAACGCCGGCTTCAGTCATTTTACACTGCCTGTCACCGTCAGCCTTTCTTTTACGCCTCCTTCTGAAACCGTTCAGGTAAGCAGCGTTCTGACAGATGCCAAATATCACCGCGATTCCGGGATAATGGCCATCTGCACTAAATTACCCAATCAGCTTCTCCTGTTCAATACAAACTCAGGCGCAACAGAAACAATTAAGCTGGAAAAAACACCTAGGTGCATCAGTTTTACAGAGGACGGACATAAAGCATTAATAGGATACACCGTTCCCTCAGTAAGCTATATTGATATCGATAACCGGGAGATTATTGCAGAATATAATATAGACTGTATTCCTTTTGATATTGTACCCGGCGAAAATGGCTGGTGCTATATTACACCTGTCTCAGACCAGTGGGTGAAGCTGCGAAACCTTAACCTGACTACCGGGGAGGTGATCACCAGTACAACGGCATCCTCTATTTATGAAAGGACTCTCATCCGGAAGGTTCCCGGGAAACCATATATGGCAGGTTCCCAGTTGGGATCCAATCCCTCCGGCCTCCTGCTTTTTGACCTGACAGGCGGACAAGCCAAAGATGCTGTGACCTGGTACCATGAGTCAATCGGGCACTTCTGGCTTTCAAAAGACGGCACCAGATTGTATTCCGCTTACGGAAATGTCTATACTCTTCCTGAATACGACGGTCAGTTTCATCACAACCCGCCTCTAGTGTATGGAAATATAGGTTCGGAATTATCATACATCAATGCCTTTGATGAGTCTCCTGTCATCAGCAGCGTTTTTGTGAGCTCATCCAATTACTATTTTCAGGGCGGAACCTCATCACTGATAGAGCAGTTCAATACATTGACTCTGAGCAAAATAAAGACATTCAGCGTATCGCCTGTCTTGTTGAATCTGACAGGCGCCAGTTACCTCTTCGAAACTACTCCACGTTTTATCTTTGCCAAAAAAGACGGAACAGCCATCTATGTTCTGAAGAGCCCAAAACAGGATTACAACATTGAAGGCTGGTTTATGGAAACCATAGTACTGTAAATCACGGTAAAGGGTGGGAGGCTAAATAAAATGCTTGTTATACTGCCGGATTGTTCTTCTGTGTATGGAAGAAGGTCAGTCCTTTCAGCTCGGTCATGCTGACAAGTTCCAGCCCGGCCTCTTTAAGGAGGTTAGTAACAACTCTTTTTGTCAGATACCTGTTGGTACGGGCATCAATGAAGCTGTACATCCTGTTTATAAACGGAACCCTTGATTCAATACCGTTCTCGTAGGCTTCAGCCTTTTCTGATGTCTGCTTCGGCAGACTGGGGCTATCCGGAAAACCATCCTGTGCCCTGTTATCAATAAAACAACCTATGAAATTGCTGTTGAGAGGAAGGAGCCGGGTGATCTGTCTGAGGAAATCTTTTATCTCCCTGACATGGTTGAGTCGCCGGAGGGCAATAACGGTCCTGATGCCCTTCATATCGTCGGCATCATAAAAGTAGTGACGCGAGGAGGGAATGACCAGCATACCTGAACCCTTAATGAGGCCCATACGGTCGAGATAATCCATCAGACTCTGACGCACTTCAATATCAAGCTCATCAAAAAGATGCATAAGCCCGCTGTCACGAAGTGACAACCTTGCCGGGCTTACCTTTTGAACGGCCTGATCCCTAATAACGCCTGAATTTAATCTGATAATTTCGTTTCCCATTATCTTAACCAATACACTCTCCTATTCAATTTCTATGCCAATATTGGTAAAAAGCATAAAAGATTTCAGCATTGTAAATGCTAAGTTATTCACAGGTCTACATAACACCTAATCTATTTTGATGTTCACATGCCCACTGTTGACCAACGTATAAAAATTGACGATTATTGTAAAACTGATCACCTGGTTTCATACTTTTCTCATTTCAGAACGGTATTTAATGTTCTATGCTGAAGGCAGTGTATCCGGCCGGGGGGCCTTCGCTAATCCCCACAGAGTCTACGAAACCAACGCCCGGGCCTTTTCTGCACCATGATAAAAAGCTCTCAAGCTGACCAGAGTTCCCTTCGGCCTCAATATAAACGCTGCCATCTGACATGTTCTTAACATAACCTGTAATACCAATCTTTACTGCCTCGCGGTAAGCCCTCCATCTGAAGCCCACACCCTGAACCATTCCGGTGATTTTTATCCTGTAAAGGAACTGCCTCTCCAATGCCTTTCAATAAAACGGGTCAGATAGTAAAAAGCTTTATTATATATTGTACCCCTAATTTAAATTAAATTTATGAAATTTCCAAGCGGAATAAAGCTTAATTCAGCATACAAAGGAGAAAAACACAGATGAAAAAAGGATGGAAAATTGCGATAACAGCAACTGCTGTAGTTTTCCTCATTCCGGTATTTTTTGTCGCCACTGTCTACACCGGGGTCTTTGGTCATCTACCTGGTAAGGAGGAGCTGAGAAGCTACAAGGGCGCCACTGCCTCTCTTGTGATTGCCGCCGGAGGAGAGGCCATAGGAAAGTTTTATTCGGAGAACAGAACTGCCATCAATTTCAGCCAGATCCCCCTTCACCTGACCGATGCTCTCATAGCCACTGAAGATGTCCGTTTCCGGGAGCACTCAGGAATTGATTCCAGAAGTCTGTTCAGGGTCTTCTTTAAAACAATATTGTTCAATGATTCCGGTTCCGGGGGAGGCAGCACCATTACACAGCAGCTGGCAAAGAACATGTACGGAAGGAAAGACTATCACATTCTCCCGCTCTTTGTGAACAAGACCAGGGAGGCTCTGCTGGCAAAACGTATTGAGAATGTATTCAGCAAAGATGAGATATTGACCCTTTACCTCAACACTGTCTCCTTTGGTGAGAACATCTATGGCATAGAAGCTGCTTCCCAAAGGTACTTCAGCAAAAAGACCAGTGACCTTAAGATTGAGGAGGCCGCTGTTCTCATAGGCATGCTTAAGGCGAACACCTCCTTCAATCCGCGTCTCAATCATGATAATGCTGTCAGACGCAGGAATGTAGTACTGAACCAGATGGAGAAGTACGGTTACCTTGACCCCGTGCTGGCCGACTCTCTTGGTGCCATGCCGCTTAAGCTTAATTACAATAAGTTCGATATCAACGGTCCTGCTGATTACTTCATGGTGAGGGTAAGAAATGAGGCTAGCCGTATCCTGGAGGAGATCTCTGCACACCGGAGCAAGAACTGGGATCTGGAGAAAGACGGCCTTATAATCAATACAACTCTTGAGCTGCCTCTTCAGCAAGCTGCCGGTGAGGCTTTTGAGAAGCATCTTTCTGTGATGCAGAAGAGGCTTAATGTACAATACAGTACCTCATCCGGGAGGCGGGCCCTGAAAGATATCCCTGACAGCCTCAGGCAGATGATGATCACACTTCAGGCAGGGCTGCTCGCCATTGACCCTTTCTCCGGTGCCGTAAGGGCATGGAAAGGCGGTATAGATTTTAAGAAACAGCCATATGATCAGATCATGGCCCGCAGGCAGCTGGCCTCGGTCTTTAAACCATTCATCTTTGCTGCAGCCCTTGAAGACGGGATAGAGCCATGCCGTTATCTCAACAATGATTCCGTAACCCTTTCAGGCTTTAATAACTGGAGCCCGGAGAATTATAACCACTCCTACGGAGGTAAATATTCACTTGCCGGAGCACTGGCGCAGTCTATGAATATCCCCACCTTCAGCCTCTTCATGATGATCGGTTTTGACAAGGTTGATAAACTATGGAGAAAAATGGGCTTCACCTTCCCCCTTCATGATACCCCGTCACTTGCAATGGGTACTGCGGAGGCAAGCATCCTGGAGGTGGCGGTGGGTTACGCCTCCTTTGCCAACGGAGGGATGATGATCACTCCATATCTTATAGAATCGATCGAAACTCATGACGGACGCCTGCTGTGGCAACATTTGCCAGCCTCCGGAGGAGAGAGGGTACTGTCAGAACGGTCAGCCTCACTTATGAGTGCCATGTTGCAGAAGGCCATCAGAGAGGGTACCGGCGCATCAGTCCATAGTGTCTACGGAGTGAAAGTGCCACTTGCCGGAAAGACCGGCACATCGCAGAATTATGCCGATGCCTGGTTTGCTGCCTTTAACCCGGGACTGGTGATAGTCAGCAGGGTTGGGGCCTCTTCACCCGCTATTCACTTCAACAACGGCAGCTACGGCTCAGGAAGCGCTCTGGCCCTCCCGCTTGTGGCCCTGACAATAAAAAAAGCGGAGGCAGATGCCGGGGTTATGAAGATGATCAACGTTCCATTCCCCGGCCTTCCCCCTGAACTGGCCATGGCTCTTGACTGCCCCGACTTCATGGAGAAGAGCTTCTTTGACAGGGTTCTCGATATCTTCAAGGAAAAGGATATAGACTACAATAAGGCCGGAAAACGAAGAAGATCTATCCGCGGACGGATATTCCGTCGTTGAAATAGTTAAAATAAAAGCAGTTACGACCAGGGTGAAGCTCTTGTTTTTGCTATAGTTTTTACTAAATTTGAATCCTGTGAGCGTATTGACTTCGTCGAGCTCTCCGCCAGTGGCGGATCGGTTCCCCGTAGCTTGATGCAGGGTTAGCGAGCATGAAAGAAATTAAAGTAAAAGGAACGAAGGTTCCTCGCAGCAATCTGCGAGGAGCTTCAATGCCGGCCTGAGAAATACCTGCAAGCCGACTAGCACAGAGATCAGCGTAGCCAACTTACTTAAGCGATTAATTTTACATGACAATGAAAAGAAAAAGAATACTGTTCAAAGCCGCCCTTGTTGCCGGAGCACTGTTTATTGTGATTTCCTGTGCGGTTAACCCCGTCACCGGGAAGAAACAGATCATGCTCATGTCTGAATCCCAGGAGATAGCTCTCGGCATCTCCTATGACCCCCAGGTACTATCCACGTTCGGAATTTATGATGATCCTGCGCTTCAGAATTTCGTTCAGTCCAGAGGCACAGATCTGGGTAAGATCTCTCACCGTCCCAAGCTGGAGTATCATGTTAAGGTAGTGGACTCACCTGTTGTGAACGCTTTTGCTGTTCCCGGAGGCTTTATATACCTGACCCGGGGTATAATGGCACAGCTGAACAATGAAGCAGAGCTGATGGGCATACTCGGGCATGAGATGGGGCACATAACAGCGCGCCATTCCGTCTCTCAGCAGACCAAGCAACAGCTCGGTCAGCTCCTGCTGATAGGTGGCATGATAGCCTCTGAGAAATTTGCCAACTATGCACAGTATGCCATGCAAGGCATGGAGCTCCTGTTTCTCAGTTTCAGTCGCGATGATGAGCGCCAGGCTGACGCACTTGGTTCTGAGTATGCAAGCAGAATGGGCTATGACGCAACGAAGATGGCCGATTTCTTCAAGGTGCTCAACAAGATGAGTATGGCACACGCTGAAGGTGGTGTGCCAACATTCCTTTCCACTCACCCTGATCCGGGTGACCGCTACAATGCAGTCCTGAGAGACAGCAAAGCATGGCAAGACAGCCTCAAACTGCCGTCATACAAGGTTAACGGAGACTCATACCTTCAGCTTATTGATGGCATAATATATGGCGAAGATCCAAAGCAGGGATATACTATGGATAATACCTTTTACCATCCGGAACTTAGGTTTAAATTTTCTTATCCCCTTGGATGGAACCTCACTAATGCCCCTACACAGGTGACAGTGCAGCCACCTGACGGTAAAGCCCTGATATTATTCTCACTTGCAAACCAGAGGTCGCTTCAGGCTGCCGCAGACAGTACTCTTGCTGCTTACGGCCTCCAGCTGCAGAGTTCTGAAAAAAGGCCGATTAACGGAATGCCGGCGATAATAACACTATCAAAACAACAGAGTAAGGACCAATCGACCGGTGCCGTCAGCACCAATGTCGTCCTCTCTTACTTTATTGAATATGGTCAGGCCTTTTATGTATTCCATGGCGTCTCTACCGAAACTGACTTCACCGCATATGCCGCATCCATGGAGGCCTCAATGAAAACCTTCAACAAGCTTACCGATCCGTCACGACTTAATGTCAAACCCAAAAGGATATCTGTGAAAAAAGTTACACGTACCGGTACACTGGCAGCCACACTGAGCTCCTTCGGCATGAAGCAGGAGATGATGGAAGAGCTTGCACTGCTGAACAATATGGAGCTTAATGACCAGGTATCAGCTGGAAGACTAATCAAAATCGTATCTCAATAAAAAAATACTCAATTGGCACAAACAACATTCAGAGGACCAGGCGGCAGGGCCTGGACAGATCAAGACCGGCTTTATGCGAAATACGGAATTATAGCCGCGTTAATCCTGTTTCTACTTGCAACCTCTCTATTCCAGATTCAACCCGAAGAGGTGGGTATAATAACCCGTTTCGGGAAATATGTGCGTAAGGTTGAATCGGGGCTCAATGTAAAGATCCCGATTATAGAAACGCTGTACAAAGTTGCCGTGGAGAGGCAGCAGAAGGAGGAGTTCGGTTTCAGAACCACCACATCAGGTATAAAATCAGATTATACCAAGAGAGGAACAACGGATGAATCATTGATGCTTACCGGCGACCTGAACCTTGCAGATGTGGAGTGGGTGGTGCAGTATCGCATTGAAGACCCATACAGCTATCTCTTCAAGGTGGTAGACCCGCAGATTGCCCTCCGTGACATCGCAGAGGCTTGTATGCGGGAGATAGTTGGTGACCGCACTGTCAACGAAGTGCTTACAGTCGGAAGAGCTGAGATCGCATCAAGCGTACATCAAAAGATGCAGACGCTGTGTACGGAATATTCACTGGGCATAAGGATAGAACAGGTGGTGCTGCAAGATGTCAATCCGCCGGATCAGGTGAAGGATGCATTCAATGATGTCAACCAGGCTCAACAGGAGAGGGAAACACTCATTAATCAGGCCCGCTCAGAGTATAATAAAGTTATCCCCCGTGCAAAGGGTCAGGCTGATGAGACTATCCAGCGGTCAGAAGGATATGCCACCGAAAGGGTGAACAATGCCCTTGGTGAATCCTCACGATTTAATGCTCTCTATTATGAGTATATGAAAGCTCCTGAAGTGACCAAACGCAGGATCTACCTCGAGACTATGGAAGAGATAATCCCTAAAGCCGGCAACAAGATAATCACTGATGAAGGCGGCAAAAATCTTCTTCCTCTTTTACAGATGCAACTCAATTTAAAAAAGTAATCTATGACTTCAAATACAACCAGACTGATTGTTATCCTCTCCTCACTATTGGTTCTCCTCCTGCTGATTCTTGAGTGCGTATACATGGTAAAGGAGACCCAACAGGTTGTCGTGACCCAGTTCGGCAAGCCTGTGGGTGAAGCCAAGATAACCCCCGGACTAAAGCTTAAGGTACCCTTCATCCAGAGAGTTAACTACTTTGAGAAGAGGTATATGGAGTGGGACGGCGACCCAAACCAGGTACCCACAAAAGATAAGAAGTTCATCTATGTAGATACATATGCCCGCTGGCAGATCACTGATCCGCTTCAGTTCTTCAAGAGACTGACGGATGAGAGAGGGGCGCAGTCGAGACTGGCAGATATCCTTGACAGTGAGACCCGTGACCATATTGCAAGCCATAACCTGGAAGAGGTAGTACGCTCCGTTAACAGGATACCTGCCTCGTCAGGACTGATAGGCGAAGAGACAGGAGACACGCTGGCAGACATTGTAACCGGCAGGCAGAAGATAGAGGACATGATTCTGATCTCAGCCAATCAGAAGGCCAGTGACCTTGGCATTGTGATCCTTGATGTAAGAATCAAGCGTCTCAATTATGTTGAGGAGGTCAGAACACAGATATATGAGCGCATGAAAAGCGAGCGATATCGTATTGCAGAGAGGTTCAGGTCAGAAGGCCAGGGTGAAGCATCAAAGATAAACGGTGAAAAGGAACGTGACCTGAAAAACATTCAGTCAGAAGCTTTCCGTCAGGCGGAGGAGATACGTGGCCGCGCTGATGCCAAAGCAGCAGCTATATACGCTGACGCCTATAACAAGACTCCGGCATCACGAAACCTATATGGCTTCCTGAAGTCAATGGAGGCATTTCGTATGACCTTTGACTCAACCACCACAATGATAGTGTCAACTGACAGTGAGCTCTACAGATATCTGAACGGGTTCAACTGATCATAAGGCACCATTATGCCATACAAAAGGCCGCAGTCACCGACTGCAGCCTTTTTTTTGCTGAATATATTACCTTAAGACCGGCTTATCCCCTGTCGGGAAAGAGCCTGCGCCACCAATAGTATCTTTTGATTCTTGCCATAACTTTATTGTCTGCTAATATGCAAACAATTTTTAACCTGGAAAATTGTATTACAGGTTATTTTTTAAGCAGGTCGCGGATCTCTTTCAGCAGTTGAACTTCATCACTTGGCGGAGGAGGTGCAGCAGGAGCTGCTTCTTCCTTCTTCTTGAGGCTATTCATGCCCTTTATCACCAGGAAGATACAGAAGGCAACAATAGTGAAGTCAATCATAGTCTGAATGAACATCCCATAATTGATTGACACCTCGCTGACAGCAGGCGTGATTACTGCGGCACCGTCCATTACTGCATCATTGCCTTTCTGGAGTACCGCCTTGAGATTGGTGAAGTCTACCTTACCCAGCAACATACCCAGCGGTGGCATGAGCACGTCATTTACCAGTGAGGAGATAATCTTTCCAAAAGCGCTGCCGATGATGATACCAACGGCCATGTCAAGCATATTGCCTTTTACGGCAAATTCCTTGAATTCTTTAACAATTCCCATATTCAGATGTTTATTGGTTAGAAAAGATGATCAGGTTAACAGATCACAAATATAATAATTCAAATGATAAATTATCCTAAAGACTACATTATCAATATTTGGCACTCAAAATCTGATAATGACAAAAAATTTAACTAACTTACAAATCATAGCAAAACAGAATCAAAGTATTAGATCAATTTTTATTATTAACCAATTAATTCTTAAATAATATGGCAATATTAAAAGTAATTGAGATTCTTGCATCATCACCTGTTAGCTGGGAAGATGCAACAGCTGCTGCCGTAAAAGTGGCAGCCAAGACAGTTAAGGAGATCCGTTCTGTGTATGTCAAGGAGCAGAGCGCGGTGGTAGTCAAGAACAAGATCACCGAATACCGGGTGAATGTTAAAATTTCATTTGAAGTAATTTAATTAGTACGAAAAAAATGGGACTTATATCGTTCATTAAGAATGCAGGAGCCAAAATCTTCAAGTCTGAAGAAAAACGTGAAGAGCAAAAGGCTCTCCTGATTACCGAACATATAAAAAAATTCGGTTTTGATGTCAGCAAGGTCAAGGTGGCCGTTGATGATGAGAAAGTGATACTTACAGGTGAGGTTGATACTCTGGCCAATAAGAACAAAATTATTGTAACGGCCGGAAACATCGAAGGTATCTCATCCATTGAAGACCATCTGCTGGTCATGGCACCGCAGCCTGTAGCCCCGCCAGCCCCGGAAAAGCAGTTCTACACTGTAAAAAAAGGCGATTATCTTTCCAAGATTGCTAAACAAGTATATGGCGATGCAAAGAAATATCCAATCATCTTTGAAGCCAACAAACCGATGCTGAAAGACCCGGACTTAATCTATCCAGGTCAGGTTCTTGTCATTCCACCAATTGAATAGCAGAAGCAGGTCCCAGACCTGCCCTTACCTTTTATACAATCAGGCGGGCTGATTACTGCAGAGGCAGGTCTTAGATCTGCCTTTACCTTTTATACAAGCAATTGTGCTGATTATGGCAGAGGCAGGTCTCAGGCCAGTATCTACTCAACAATTGTATGAATTATGTTGTTATATTTGCAATCGTGAAAAGCATGCGGAAGATATCTCCTTTTATTGCAACAGTGCTGATGATGCTGATGTTGTCAGGTAGCCTCGGCTATACCCTGATAAGGCATAACTGCCTGCACTGCGGCACAGAGGAGATCATTGCCATGCTCGCAGGCAATGACAATGATGATATTTGCTGCTGCACGCATGAAGCCACGGATGGCCTGCACCATCACAGCAACGGTGAGATGGTCTTTTCTGACGACTGCTGCACGCATGACACGGAACGGATTGTCACTGACGAGCTGGTGATTAGTAAAATACAGAATGAAATCATTCCTTATTTCGCAGTAGCAACCGTCGTGGGTATTATCCCTGAACTGCCGGAACAAAGCAGTCTTACATTCTTCCATGTCAATCCGTTTCACTACGGATGTGATCTGACAACAATGCATTGTCAGATAAGATCGTGAATCATTCATAGGGACAACACAATTCGGGATCATGGCACCATGATCACCGTAATTGGTTGTGTGTGTAATCGCAGTGGCCTTGAATACAGTGCCCCTCTAAATTGTAAACACTATAATTTCCAACATTTTTCCCTATGAACAGAAAAATATTCATACTCATTATGATGATCATCCCCACCTTAACCTTTGCTCAGGGAAGGATTGAGGGTAAGGTGATGATTTCCGGTGCAGGCGGAGCGCCGGATGAAACAAGCCTCCCCGGAGCAAACGTTGTCTGGGCAGGAACTACCACAGGCACCTCAACGAATGCCGCCGGTTACTTCTCGCTGAAAAAAGTCAAAGACAAGAATCTTCTTGTTACAAGCTTCATTGGTTACACTACTGATACAGTCAGAGTAGAACCCGGTGATGAATATATTGAGATCATCCTTACTGAGAACAGTATGATCACTGAGGTTACTGTGATCGGACGTGCCACCGGAGCACATCTTGACCGTGATGCAACCATTGCAACCGTTAAGATCACAGGTGCTGAATTGTGCAAGGCAGCATGCTGCAACCTCTCTGAGAGCTTTGTCACCAACGCTTCCGTTGATGTCAATTATGCTGATGCAGCCACCGGGGCAAAACAGATACAGCTGCTCGGCCTTGCCGGCTCATACGTACAGATCCTTACGGAGAACATCCCTTCCATGTACGGCCTCGGAGCTGCTTACGGCCTCTCGTACATTCCCGGACCATGGATGGAATCTATCCAGGTGTCCAAGGGAACATCATCAGTGCGGAACGGCAATGAATCAATCACCGGCCAGATCAATGTAGAGTATAAAAAGCCGGCTACCAGCGACAAGGTTTTTGTCAACGGATTTGTTAGCGATGCCGGTAAAATAGAATCAAATGCCGATGCTTCCGTCATACTTAATGAGTTCTGGAGCACCATGATCCTGGCGCACGGTGAAACACAGTCTGGCGCCAAAGACCATAATAACGACGGCTTTCGTGATGAACCTGATGTAAGACAGTATAGCTTCATGAACCGCTGGGACTACCTGACCAACAATCTTACCTTCCGTACAGGCATCAAATACTTGAAGGAGGAGAGAATAGGCGGGCAGTTTGAATATGACCGTAACGACGCAAACACATGGGACAGCGGCTACGGTATTAACATAGGCACCGAACGTCTGGAGGCTTTCACAAAACTTGGAGGCATGTTTGGTCCGTCAGAGAAGATGTCACTGGGATGGATACAGAGCATGACATATCATGATATGAACTCATGGATGGGCTTTAACACCTATGATGCCACCCAAAAGAGCTACTACACAAATCTTCTCTATCAGTATTTCCCTGCAGAGAAGCATACCATTGATGCAGGGGTAAGCTACCGCTATGACCACTATGATGAAATGCGTGGCGCTTATGAATCATTACCGGGTAATATAGTGCCTGACCTGGCTGGCGAAACCATAGAATCAGTCCCTGGTGTGTTTTTACAGTACACCTACACTGACTCAGCAAAAATGACCCTTATCGCCGGTGTGAGATACGACTTCTACCAGAATCATGGCGCACAGTTCACACCACGGATTCACCTTCGCTATGAGATAACACCAAAGATGACCCTCAGAGCCTCTGCCGGCAAAGGATTCCGGACCGTGCATGTCATGGCTGAGAATATGTTCTACCTGGCAAGCAGCAGGACTATTATCATAGCCAACGACCTTGATATTGAGGAGGCATGGAACGCCGGCATTAACCTCACAGGCTATATCCCCATTGGAAGCCGTGAGCTGAGAGTCTCAGGTGAAGCATACCGGACCAGTTTCGTCAGGCAGATAGTGACCGACCTGGATTCAAACATTGACCAGGTGCTCTTTTATAACCTCAATGGCAAATCATGGTCTAATGTCTTCCAGCTGGAGGCACAGATGCAGCTGTTGACAGGGCTCGATATCACTGCCGCATGGCGATGGAACGATGTATGGCAGACAATCGGTGGTGAGCTGCGTGAAAAGCCACTCGCTTCTCGTTACAAGGGGCTGCTGACTGCATCATATACCACCCACATGAGAAAATGGCAGGTAGATTATACCCTGCAGTATAACGGCCCGGGCAGAATACCCTCAACCATGTCAAACCCCGGTCCCTACATAAGACCAGACCATTTCAACGCCTATCCTGTCATGAATGCACAGATAACAAAATACTTCAGGAAATGGAGCGTCTACATAGGAGCAGAAAACATCACCGGCTCAAGACAACATGATGCTATCATTGCCGCTGATAATCCCTTCAGTGAATACTTTGACTCAGGAATGATCTGGGGCCCGGTGCATGGACGCAAGCTGTATGCCGGTTTCAGGTTTGCCCTGGCCCGTGATGAGAATTAACAATTATCAAATTAAATATATCCACTATTATGAAAAGAAACACTATTGTCACAGCCACATTGATTTTCCTCTTCTCTGCACTGACACTGTCAGCGCAAGACAAGAAAGAGAAAGCGCTCTCAACAGTCAGGTTCGAAACGAGCATCGACTGCCAAAACTGCGTCAACACTATAATGAAAAACATCCCATTTGAAAAAGGAGTAAAGGATGTGAAGTGCGACATCCCAACAAAAGAGGTAACCATTCAGTATCAGGATGACAAGATCAAACCTGAGACGCTGAAAAGATCACTTGAGAAGCTGGGATACACTGCAAAAGAGATCAAAGAAAAGAAATAAGTAGCAAGTAGCATGGGGCATGGGGCAAGGAGCAAGGAGCATGGTGCCAGTCGGCAGTAGTGACTGAGGGCTGAAGACTGAGGACTGAGGACTGAGGACTGAGGGCTGAAGACTGAAGACTGAAGACTGAGGGCTATCCCTACCGCGGGATACCTGCCAGATCCCTGATGACAACCGAGGCACAGGCAATGCCGAAGGCGGCAGGCATGTAAGACATTGTACCAACACCGGAGGCCTTATTGCACTCATCAGAGCCGCGGACAATAAGTTCCTTATCTACAACCTCAGGACTGTATACAGCCTGAAAGCCCTGATTCACCCCCAGCTTGTGGAGCTTTTTCCTGAGCAGGCGGGCAAGGTGGCAGAAGTTTGTCTCTGAGATATCAGCCACCCTGATTGTTGTGGGGTCATACTTGCCACCGGCCCCCATGGAGCTGACTATCCTAAGGTTAAGCCTGAGCGAGTGATAGACCAGAAAAA
>CAYQNT010000004.1:0-4666 GCA_964418865.1 uncultured Rikenella sp. | reverse complement strand
TATGGCATCAATAATGTAATCATATTTAGCCTCCTCCAGAATATCAATCATTCGCTGATCACGGATAAACTCAGGGATAACCCTTAGCCTGAGGTCAGGATTGATATCAAGCAGCCTCTCGCCCATCACTTCGGCCTTTTTCCTTCCAATGGTTGAGTTAAGGGCAAGTAGCTGCCTGTTTTTATTCGAAGAAGTTACAGTATCACCATCAACTATAGTAATGGCCCCGACGCCATTTCTGCATATCATCTCTGCAGCCCATGACCCGACGCCACCAAGACCGGCAACCAGAACATGTGAATCACGGAGCCTGCGAATGGCTTCCGCTCCTGTCAGCATCTCAGTGCGCGCCAGCCACTCTTCCATTATAGTGCCCAATTAAAAAGTGATTTGAAGTTTTCACGAATGTGCTCTTCAGCCTCAGCTTCAGTACAGGCTGCTGTCACAGCAAAGAGCCTGTAGATATCCGCTATGGATTCGCCTGAATCATCTGTCTCAAGCATTATCCTGTCATGACTCACAGCATTAAGTATTTCGGTAGTGATACCCTCTTTACCAAGAGAGAACCAAAACCCTTCTTTAGCCAGAGAGGCAGCCTGTTGGCTGCTCCCACGGAATCCGTGTATCACCCATGGCCTTACGGGTTTTACCTCCCTGTAAGCGCGCAGCAACTCATCCCATCCCCTGACACAGTGAATAACCATGGGCTTGTCCATCTCTGCCGCTATTGAGGCCTGGAACATAAACACCCTCTGCTGTAGCTCTCCCTGTGCTCCTCTCAGACGGTCAAAGCCGGCCTCGCCAATCATAACAACATGCGGGTGGGATGCCGTAAGTATCAGCTCTGTCTGTAGTTTTTCATGATTGTCACCTGTGAGCTGCCAGGGGTGGATGCCGGCCGAGAATAGGGTATTATCAGGGAAGGATGAAGGCACATCCTCCCCTGCCATAAGATTCATGATGGTTATGGTCTCACTGCCTGCACCAGGCCGGTGCGAGTGAAAGTCAATGTATCTTATTTCCCTGCCGGGATTCATGGCATTTATGATGATAGTCGTCTTATCCCTTTATCAAGACGTGACAGTGTCTCCTCACGGCCCGTCAACTCCAGTATATCAAAGAGATGCGGCCCTCTGGAGGCGCCAACCATCAACAGCCTGAAGAGGTTAAGGACTGTCCCGGTATTATATGATCTGGCGGTGATCCACTCCTTCACCGTTTTTTCCAATGCCTCCGATGTGAATGTTTCTGCACCGGCAATGAGATCACGAAGCTCCTGCATCATCACCGGAGATTCTGCGTTCCATCTTTTCTTCACAACATCCTTGTCATAGCTCTCCGGAGCCACAAAAAAGAAGTCGGCCTCATGCCAGAGATCTTTTACAAAACCGGCTCTCTCCTTCACCAGTGAGACGATCCTCTGCAGAGCCTCTGCAGAAGGGTTAAAGCCTTTCTCAATTACCACGGGCATAAAGAGAGCGGCAAGCTCCTCATCGCTCTTCATGTGGAAATACCTGGTATTAAACCACTTTGCCTTCTCCGGGTCAAAGCGTGAGCCCGACTTGCCCACACGCTCAATTGAGAAAGCAGCAATCAGCTCATCCATTGAGAAGATTTCCTGGTCAGTGCCCGGGTTCCATCCCAGCAGGGCCAGCATATTCACAAAGGCTTCAGGGAAATATCCTTCCTCCCTGTATCCCGTGGCAGTATCTTCATAAGGCCAGTAAAGCGGGAATACCGGGAATCCCATCTTATCACCGTCGCGTTTGCTCAGCTTTCCCTTGCCGGTTGGCTTAAGCAGCAGCGGAAGATGAGCAAAATGGGGAGCTTCCCATCCGAAGCTTCTGTATAGCATCACATGAAGCGGCAGCGATGGCAGCCACTCCTCACCCCGGATGACGTGAGATATCTCCATCAGGTGATCATCAACAATATTGGCCAGATGATAGGTAGGCATACCGTCAGACTTATACAGCACCTTATCGTCAAGGGTGGAAGTGTTGACAACAATGTCACCCCTGATAAGGTCGGTGAAGTTTATATCTTCACTCACGGGCATACGGTACCTAATGACATACTGGTCGCCGGAAGAGAGTCTCCTCTTGACCTCTTCAGCTGTCAGGGTAAGTGAGTTGCACATGTTCATGCGCGTGATGCAGCCGTAATTGAATGCCTCACCCCCGGCTTCATATTCGTGCCTCAGCCTCTCCAGCTCCTCAGAGGTGTCAAAGGCATAGTAGGCATCTCCCCGATTAATCAGTTCATCAGCATAATGATGGTAGATCTCTCTCCTGTCACTCTGCCTGTAGGGAGCAAAAGATCCGCCTTCCCGTATCCCTTCGTCCACCTTTATGCCTGACCACTTAAGAGCGTCCATGATATACTCCTCAGCTCCCTTCACATAGCGAGCCTGGTCAGTATCTTCTATCCGCAGAATAAATGTTCCGCCATGATGCCTGGCAAAGAGGTAGTTATATAGAGCAGTGCGCACACCTCCGATATGAAGCGGGCCGGTGGGGCTGGGGGCAAAGCGTACCCGTATTTTTTTATCTGTCATAGCTATCTCTTAATACCCTTATGATTGAGACCAAAGTGAGTGTGATGCTTTAATACTGGAAATTTATTCCTGTCGGTAAAGATATGAAATAAAAAAGGAGGCCATCGCCACGGACAGCCTCCCTATAACTGAGTATCTCAGATCAGATAAGTCCTTTTTTATGTTTTTCAGTGATCACCTTCAGCATGTCAACGGTCATTGTATCAAGGTTAAACCTGGGGTTCCATCCCCACTCCCTGCGTGCGGCAGTGTCATCCATGCGGTTAGGCCATGAGTCAGCTATCTTCTGCTTAACCGGATCAACATCATAGCTCATCACGAAACCGGGGATATGTTTTCTGATCTCAGCAGCCAGGATCTCCGGGTCAAAGCTCATAGCACTGACATTGAAGGCATTCCTGTGTATCAGTTTTGAAGGGGCAGCCTCCATAAGGTTGATGGCAGCGTCAATCGCATCGGGCATGTACATCATATCCAGGAATGTACCTTTTCCCAGAGGGCAGGTGAACCGCTGAGTCTTCACGGCCTCATAGAATATCTCCACTGCATAGTCAGTGGTGCCTCCACCAGGGAGCGTAGCGTTTGAAATGATGCCGGGATAGCGAACACCACGGGTGTCAATGCCGTAGCGCAGGTGGTAGTAATCGCAAAGCATCTCGCCGGTTACCTTTGTTACACCGTACATTGATGTGGGGCGCTGTATCGTATCCTGGGGTGTGTCATCAAGAGGTGTGGTGGGGCCAAAGGCTCCGATAGAGCTTGGAAAGAATATTGCACAGTTGTGCTCTCTGGCAACCTCCAGCACATTATAAAGCCCGTTGACGCCTATGTTCCATGCCAGTCCCGGATTCTTCTCGCCTACGGCTGACAAGACTGCAGCAAGGTGGTATATGGTGTCGATCTTATACTTCTTAATAACTCCGGCAAGCTCCTCAGGATTAGTCGTATCAACCTTCTGAAAGGGCCCTGAGTCAGCCAGCTCACCTTCTGGCATCGTTCTGTTAATACCTGCAACAACATTATTGCTGCCATATCTTTTCCTGAGCTCAAGCGTGAGTTCTGAGCCTATTTGTCCAACTGAACCGGTTACCAGAATGTTTTTCATCTTTGATTGTTTTTATGAAGGAGGGTCTTCAGGTGTTAGTTTTTTGCTACCTGAAAAAGTAAACAAATATCACTTAAAAATCAGTAAGTAGTTCTGATAAAAATCATTTAAATGGTGTTCAATAATTATATTTCATATCAGCACAAGTTGATATCTTTACCCGACGGCAAAAACAACCGGAATATTAATCTATAATACTAAATATCCATGTACACTAACTTTCAGGAATTTCTGACCAAAGAAATCGCCTCCATAAAAGAGGCTGGTCTGTACAAAGGGGAAAGGATCATCGTCTCCCCACAAGGTGCTGAGATCACTCTCAACACAGGGCAGAAGGTGCTTAACTTCTGCGCCAACAACTATCTCGGTCTCTCATCTGATAGCAAGCTTATTGAGGCAGCGAAGAAAGCCCTTGATACTCACGGGTACGGCATGTCATCTGTCCGTTTCATATGTGGCACCGGAGATCTGCACAAGGAGCTTGAGAGTAAGATCGCAAACTTCTTCGGCACAGAGGATACGATTCTCTATGCTGCCTGCTTCGATGCAAACGGCGGGGTTTTTGAGCCTCTGCTTTCGGAAGAAGATGCCGTCATCTCCGATTCTCTTAACCATGCATCGATCATTGACGGTGTTCGTCTATGCAAGGCACAGCGTTACCGTTATGCCAATGCCGATATGAATGACCTGGAAGAGAAGCTTAAAGAAGCTCAGGCACAGCGCTTCAGGCTGATTGTCACTGACGGTGTCTTCTCGATGGACGGGAATGTGGCCCCGCTGGATAAAATTTACGAGCTTGCAGGTAAATACAATGCCATGATAATGGTTGACGAGTCGCACTCAGCAGGTGTGGTAGGCAAGACAGGCCGCGGCGTGACCGAACTCTACAACCTCAAGGGAAAGGTCGAGATCATCACCGGCACACTTGGAAAAGCATTCGGCGGCGCCATCGGTGGGTTCACCACCGGCAAGAAAGAGATCATTGAGATGCTCCGTCAGCGTTC
>CAYQNT010000003.1:18640-63298 GCA_964418865.1 uncultured Rikenella sp. | reverse complement strand
TTTCTTTTTCTAATTCATAAAATCCAATTTTACAGAAACAAAGTTACGTAGCGTTTTGTCAGCCCTGGGGGCGATTAAGTCATCTATATGAACCAATCAGGTTAAACTTAATTTGTGACCATATGAAGTACCTAAACCTACTCTTTATTGCTGTTATGATAGTAATGAACTATCTGGCTAATGCATTACCACTCAACGGTAAAAGTACCGGCGAGCTATCTGATTCATTGCCCAATCTTTTTACTCCTGCCGGTCTGACCTTCTCCATCTGGGGGGTTATCTACATTCTGCTGATCATCTTCTGCGTGGTGCAGTTCACCACTTCCCAGCAGGCTGTGATAGCGCGCATTGGATGGATCTTTGGTCTCTCATGTGTTTTCAACGCACTTTGGATAGCTGCCTGGCACTATGGCCGGCTACCGATGTCATTGATACTGATGGCCGGACTGCTTGTGTCACTTATCTGGATCAATATCTTCATCAAGGACCTTCCATACGGTTTTTTCAAGGCGGCCTTTGGCGTCTATCTCGGCTGGATATGCATCGCTACCATAGCTAATGTGACAGCGTTGCTGGTGAGCTATGGATGGGACGGATCAGGCATATCAGAGCAGACCTGGACCATTATCATGATCACCGTTGGAGCCCTGTTGGTAGCCATCACTATCTGGCGGCTTGACAATCCCTTCATCGGGCTGGCTGTAGTCTGGGCATTCGCCGGGATAATGATAAAAAGGCAGGCTGACAACAGAGCCATCTTCATTATGGCAGCCGTGGCCCTGGTTGTAGTAGCTGTGGTGTTACTGCTGGGATTCTTCCGCAAACGGCTGCTGGGCATAGCATGACACGGCGATGCGGTGATGACCGGCAGATAGTTGGATTTTTTTTGCAGGATAGTTGCCCCGACGGTACCCAACACCGGGAACATTTGGCTCTCTAAAATGTTTCTATGGTGACTTTGATACGAGTCTGAGGTTGCAGTCATGAAATAAAATATATATAGTGATGAAAATAAACACCAATGCAAAGATTTTGGCTCCTGAAGTACAGATGGAGGGTGCCAATAAGGTCAGGATGAAAATACTCATCGGGTCTGACGACGGATCAGGAGATATTATCATGCGCCACTTCTTTGTTGCTCCAGGTGGCAACACACCTTACCATCAGCATAACTATGAGCATGTCATCAAGATAGAGCGCGGGCAGGGTATAGCCGTTGACGAGAAGGGGAATGATCATATAGTAAAGGAGGGGCAGAGTCTGTTCGTGAAGCCGAACGACCTACACCAGTTCCGGAACCCGTACGACAGTGATTTCGAGTTCCTCTGCATCATTCCTAATCCGGTAAAGTAGGTGCTTCCCACATCCGGCAAGCCTTATCGTAGCAAACGCTCTCAGGCTCACCTCTCTTTTGAAGCGAGTTAGGCGGAATCTGCTCCCATGCCACCGGCTGTTTCGTTGTGTACAGATGAAACTTATCCTCCGCCAAGAGGACATTAATATTATAAAAATCTGACTGGTGAGGTCTGCGATACAGAGCCTTGGCGACATCAGCGCTTGTGACATCAGCCCCGGTGAGGAGTGCATAGCGCGTCAGGCCCATCTCCGCCAGGCTGACTGATGAAGGAGTCGGGTGATCAAACCATGAAGCATAGATCTTAAGGAAATCATCAGCATCTGATTCAATCCAACTGTCATCTTCGCGGAATGACCTCACATAGTCAGCCATTACTGTCATTGTTTCTCCCCATGATCCGTCTGTCTCATAGAGCATGGTAATGGCCAGGAGCATCGTCCCGGCATCTGACAGGAAACTCTGCCGCTGAAGAACGCCGTCGAAGCATGAGTGTGCCAGCGATGAGCCATCCCAGAATGTCTCCAGTAATTTCCAGACAAGCTCTGCAGCCTTTCCTTCCAGGTCAGGTCTGCCGAGATGCCGTCCTGCCTGTATCAAGCCAATGGCTGTCAGTGCGTTGAGGCCGCTGAGGATCTTATCGTCACGCGAAGGCTGGCAGCGCTGTCGTCGTATTGCCAGAAGCTTCTCTTCAATAGGGTCAATTCTCTCGCTGTTCTTTCTCAGGAGATGGTTGAGCCCCTCGAAGTTGCCCTCCGCAGATATCTCATATACCTCACACAACTTTCTGAACTCTTCAGGCGTCAGCACGCTTTTAATCTCACTCTCACTCCAGAGATATGTTGCGCCCTCCTTATGCTGGGTATCAGCGTTGAATGCAGAGGCATAGAGTCCGTCGATTTCAAAGGTATCGCTGAGGCTCTTCAGTATCTTCACGGCCATGACACGGTATTCGTCCTTCCCTGTTAACCTTGATGCCAGTGAGTATGTCCACAGTGCCATAGCCTGGTCATAAAGCATCTTTTCGAAGTGAGGTATCGTCCAGTTGCGGTCGGTACAGTAACGGTATATCCCTCCCTGAAGGTGGTCATTCAGCCCCCGCAGCATCATGATATCAAGGGTGGAGGTGACCATCTCCCGGATGATTTCGTTGTCACGGATAGTCAGGTTATAGAGCATGAAGAGTAGGGTGGAGTGAGGAGGGAATTTCTGACCTGCACCAAAACCTCCATATTCGTTGTCATAATACTCAGCAAGGTCATTGATGATTTGTTCTTTGTCAGCCTCCGGAGCCTCCTGTTCGCCTACGCTGAAGGTCATGATGCCGTCGCCCCGTGAATGAATAAACTCAACGACTTCCCGGGCTATGTAAAGGAAAGAGTAATGGTTGCCTGAACTTGTTGCAGGAGCATAGGTGAGAGCGTGTACGGGCTTGAGATCCGATGTAAGGAAGACGTTCAGCGGCCATCCACCGCTGCCAGTCTGCGACTGGATAAAATTCATCATGTACTGGTCGATGTCAGGACGCTGCTCACGGTCGATCTTTATGCTGATGAAGTTGTCATTCAGAAAATCAGCAGTTTCTATGTCAGAAAAGGCTTCGGCAGCCATCACATGGCACCAGTGACATGTAGCATATCCTACAGAGACAAAAAGAGGCTTGCTCTCAGCTACGGCATGGTCAAGTGTCTCCCTGCTCCATTCCTGCCACCATATCGGATTGCCGGCATGCTGCCGCAGGTAAGGTGATGAAGAGTTGGAGAGGTTATTTCTTTTCCACCTGCTGCTATTGTCTTGAATCTTATCCATCTATACTTAAATTAATCAAACCTATTTAAACTGATAAGTGACAAATCAAAGTTATCATTTGCCATCATTTATCGGATGCCCCTTTCCGGTCATTAAGAATAACGATGATTTCGTTTATCAGCAATTCACTGATGGGGGGGGCACTGCTTTGTTTCCTGCTGATTAAACAAGCCAGTCTGGCAATTGTTTGAAATTATCACTTCTGATGTTCAAGGGCAGCAGGGGGAATCACTGTACAAGGCTGACAAGACATTATCAGAAATACCTCATTTTTACAATAATCTTTTTGACCTGATCACTGTCGACTGTGAACTTGAAGGAGTCAAACTTCGGTTTTTTTAAGCCGGTATGATAATAATCGGAGAAACCGAATCCCTCTTTCGGCATGCCGAGCATTCCATAATCCATCTTCCCATCACAGTTCTCATCATCAAGTACTGACAGGCCGTATAAGCCCGGCTCCAGTGAGAGGCTGAAAGTCATTGTTCCATCTGATAGGTTTGTCTTTGGAACCATTGTTTTAAGGATTCCATGCTCCTTGTGGAAGCTAAGATCGTCAGTGAAGACGCCAACGACCATCTGACCCTTTTGTGATTTTATGCCGGTAATAGTGACCTCCACATTCTGTGCGTTCAGTCCCGTTGCATTAAGCAGAATCAGAAGGATAATACTAAGATATATTGAATTATGGTTCATTTTCATTTCACACTCTGTTGTACTGTGCAGTGGCATCCGGTACTGGCAAAATCATGTGAATGCCAGTGTTCGTATATATTTGTCAATATACTCTTGCAAATAGTGTGCCCTGTACTGCATCACAAACCTCGGGTGTTCCAGGGCGACTACCTTCCCGAAGAAGCCGTACTGTTCATTCAGTGTGCGCAGAAATTTCTCATTTTTACCTGTGCCAAGACAGAAGCAGAGGTCAGTAGCAACCCCCATGGCTATCTGTGTGCGTATGTTGTCAACCATGAAGTCATAAACTGCCTCTGTCAGGTCCTTACGGTCATAGTAGTTGAAGTTGGTCTCCCTGCCGTTAGCACCAACCTGTGTAAAGCCAAGCGGACTTATGGAAGTAATGTAGAAGTCGCCGTAGAACCTCTCAGTGCCACCATACGCTTTTATTACCTCATAGACAAAAACTGATGATGGCTCATGGGTCTGCCTGCCCGAATAGCTTATGCCACATTCATTGGCCAGGCGCTTGGTGTCTGTAAATGGTACCCCGGTAAACCCCGCTCCGAACCTGCCAGGATTAATACCCAGTATCAGGTGTCTCGGGTTGTTGTCATTGTAAAATTTTCTGTAGAAGGAGGAGGAGATCTTTAGTATGTAATCGTCATCGCCCCTGAAGGGGTTCATTATACTGATCCCATCAGGCAGTCTGCCATTGAAATCTACTGTTCTGTTGAATTCTATTACCCTCTCTGCAAACGTCACCATCAGTTCTCAGCCCTCAGTTCTCAGCCCTCAGTCTTCAGTCTTCAGTCCTCACCTTCGGACCTTGAGACCCTCAGACCTTCGGACCTGCCCCCAATCACAGGTACTTGTTATATCCTTCGATTTTCGCCTCAAGTCTTTTCTCGAGGTACTGGTTAGCTCCCCTCAGAGCGTCAAGTATCTGTTTTGAGTCGAACATATACTCTCTTATCTGGCTCTTACTCCAACTTTTTGGAGGCGGCTGCAGGTTGGTTATTCTGTCGGCCAGCTTCGCCGCCCACACCTCTCTCGGGCACTGGCTGATCTTCGCCAGGCTGTCTGTCAGCCTGTAATCTTCCAGCAGCTTGGGATCCCTTGTCAAGGCCCACACCCCGTCGGCGACATCCTTGCAAAAGCTTGTCTCCAGTTCCGCTCTTGTTGTCTGCGTGTCTTTAATGGTGTCATGCAGCAGTGCTACCTGCAGTGCAAGCGACAGGTCAAATCCGGGAGTGTGACGGGCAGCCACAAATAGCTCCATAGCCACATTACTCAGGTGAACAACATATGGATTTTTTGAACCTTTTACTTTTTGCGGGCCGTGCTTCTCCGCAGCAAACCTGATTGCATCCTGATAGAGTGTCTGAATATCAGCCATATAGATAATAGTCATTTAATATGACGAAGATAATGAAAAATTTGTTGAGATTAATCTAAAGAACTGAAGTCTTTATTTTGTCCCGGTTGCCTGAACATAATTATGCCTCTCGCCTCTGATCAGTTGCCGGCCAACGGTAAAAGAAGAATTGATATACAGAAGAGTACTATACAAAAGAGTATTATATATATTTGTATATTAACCGGTCGTTTTGTATTGACTATCGGCTTGGCACTCCCGGTAATATTCTGAGAATTAAAAGCGCGTTGATCTCCAGAGAGATAATAGATGTGCTAAATGGCCGACTTGAATTTCTTGACCCTTTGTACAGGGCATGGCTGAAGCAGTACTATTTCAGCAACCGGAGATAATCTGTTTACTTTCATCGGAGCCGGGGTTGGTTATCCCACAGCTACGCATCCATGGTCAGGCGAGTGTACAAGTCTTCCAGAAACTCCAGATTGGCGCGCTGATGCTTATGTATCTTCCTTACTGCAAGGAATGCGACAAGAAGTCCGACAGGAGCACCTACGATCAAACCGATAACAGATTCTTCCGTTTGAAGTACCTCAAGAAAGGGCTTGTTCTCATAATAGACATGAATTGCCAGGACAGTTAGTATATAAATGACAGGCAAAATGATGACATAGGTCTTTTGCGTCTTCCCCCTGACCATTTTTCTCAGATAAGTGATCTTCTCTTCCAGCCAGCTTTTAAGAGACTGGTGGTATTCCCTCTTCTGCAGTCTTACCCATGATGCCAAAGCCGATATAAGTGATATGATGGCTATCAGGCCAAGAAGGATGTTATTAATGATAAATAACACATCGTTATACCTCCCGATTGATGCCACAGTAAGAAATATCAGCAAACCTGCGCTGCTAAGAATCCCAAATCCCAGAATAAGCAGGAATTTGTTCATGGTCTGTCTTGTCACGGAGTTAAGAAGCAGATTAATCTCTTCTTTGGATCTCTGATGGATTTTGCTGTCTGCACTTCTCCAAATCTCCTGTAATTCTTTATCTTCCATTGCCGTGTATATTTAAGGTCTTTTTCAATAATTCTTTTGCCCGGTTGATACGCACTCCCACATTTGACTTAGTGATCCCAATGATGTCTGAAATCTCGTCATAGCTTCTCTCCTCAAGATAGAGGAGCATGATGGTCTTGTCGATCTGATTAAGGTTATATATAGCCTCCAAAAGGAGACGGTACCTTTCATTTAATGCCATCTCCTCCGCTATATCAATCCTGTCAGTGATATCCGGCATCTCTTCACGGTACTCCATCCGCGATTCTTTCCTGATTTTCGAGATCGATGTGTTTATTGAGACGGCATAGATCCATGAGCCGATCTTTTCCCGGTCATGAAGTCCGGGGAATGATTTCCACAGCTGGTAAACGATCTCCTGAAAATTATCTTCGCGGTCAGACTGGCTGCGGAAATAGATCAGGTTAACTTTATGGAGTATCCCCTGGTAGTTTGATAATATGCTGAGAAAATCTTCTTTCAGCGATTTCATTTCAAATCTTTATTATAAAGTAACACAAGTATCTATTTTATTACATTAAAGAGACAAACTTTTTAAGATGCGTGTCACCAGGGTAGGTCACATCATTGCCTTCTGCCGGTTTCTTGAACAATTGGGCCGTCCCTCTGTTGAAACTCAATGAGCGGAACGGTACTTTATGACAGCAACTGCAACCTATGTAATAATCAGGTGCATTTCATCCGTAAACGCGACAGGAAGAACGCCTTCCGGTTTGTGCCGTTGCAGTCGGCCGAGGGAAGGCAGATGCTGCGTCATGCCGGTCTCTCTGACCGTGACCCCGATACTATTGTCTATGAAAAATCAGATCATCATTACCTGCGCTCATCAGCTGTTCTGCGCATCCTCAAAGACATGGGAGGGGGGTGGAGACTCTTATACCCTCTGGTCATCATCCCTTCTTTCATACGCGACTACCTCTATCGCCTTGTTGCCCGCAACCGCCATCGTTTTATGCGAAGCTGAGAGTCGGGAGCAATAGCTAAATGTGTTGTTTGAATCGTGAGACCGCATTGGCTTTGCCGAACTCGCAGGCCCGGTCTCTCGTAGGCCTAATCTCTCACCGGCCTGATCTCTCGCAGCTTGCTGTGAGGAGTTCCAATCAGCTGATAAACAAACTTTTGCTTGAGTGCTGCGGATCACATGTCACCCTGACATTCAGTTTCCGCAATCCAGCCTCATCCCCAGGGGTCGGTATGTGCGTCAGATGTACCTCACAGTTACGGAGATGCTTTAGTGTCTCCAGAGCTGCCTGTGCAGCAGGATTTGTCAGTGCACTGATTCCCAGTAGTATAAGTGTCTCATCTACGTCAAGGCTGAGCATCTTGCCGTTTAGTATATCCTTCTTAAGGTAGGTGACTGAGTCGATGAGGTTTTTCGGCAGTAGCAGCAGGCTGTCAGGCAACCCCGCCAGGTGCTTGGTGGCATTCAGCACCAGGCTGGACGCCGCATGCATCAGGGGCGAGTTCTTGCCTGTGATGATGGTGCCGTCAGGCAGCATGATGGCTGCTCCACAGTATATCCCTGCATTTCCTTTTCCACTTTTCTCGGCATCTTTCGCAGCTTTTCTGGCTGGCAAGACCACTTTGCGGTCTTCAGCCTTCGCGTGTACCTTATGCATGATACTCTCAGCCTGATCGAGGGTCTCCTTGTCAGCCAGCCCCAGTGCGTACTCGACGGAACACCTTAGGTAACGTCGGATGATCTCCTGGTATGAAGCCTCCCGGATGACGGCATCATTCACTATGCCGGAACTGGCACGGTTGACGCCCATGTCAGTGGGCGACTGGTACATTGACTTCCCTCCGGTGATCTTCTCTAATATCCTCTTCAGCAGGTGAAACGCTTCCATGTCACGGTTGTAATTAACAGCCGGGGCCCCATAGAATTGCACGTGGTAATTATCTATCAATACCTCATCTCTGAGATCAACGGTGGCAGCCTCATAAGCTATGTTCACCATGTGATCGATGGGGAGATCCCAGATGGGGAAGGTCTCAAACTTGGCGTAACCTGCCTTGACACCGTGTCTGTACTCATGGTAGAGGTTACAGAGGCAGGTGGCCAGCTTGCCGCTGCCAGGCCCCGGACCGGTTACAATAACAATCGGATTGGTGGTCTTTATGTATTCATTAGCACCGTACCCCTCGTCGCTCACTATCATGTCAACATCCGTCGGGTATCCTTTGGTAGGGTAATGGAGATAAACCTTTACACCCCTGTGCTCAAGCTTATTCTTAAAAGCTTTTGCCGGATGCTGGTTCTTGTAGCGGGTGATGACAACGGCCGTGACCTCTATCCCCCATTCCCTGAAGTCGTCAATGGTTTTCAG
Organism: uncultured Rikenella sp.; assembly: GCA_964418865.1. Classification (GTDB taxonomy): domain Bacteria; phylum Bacteroidota; class Bacteroidia; order Bacteroidales; family VadinHA17; genus SR-FBR-E99. The sequence continues at coordinate 54,680 of CAYQNT010000003.1, read as the reverse complement.
CGTGTCAACGTCGTAGGTTATGCCGAAATCAGCCCTCACCTTCTTCCTCTCAATATCACCTGCATGGATACAGAGGATCACGTCGATCTTGTCTTTCAGCATCTGCAGCAGGCGCATCTTGACGTTGGGATCGTATCCCGGCAGCACCCTCGCCGCGTGAAAATCAAACATGAGCTTGCCTCCAAACTCGATGTATAGCTTGTTGTTGAAACGGCCTACTCTTTCAAGGATGGATTCAGTCTGCTCACTGAGATATTTCTCATTGTCAAACCCGGGATTATATTTATCAGTCATTTAAAGTGCCATGGAAATATTCCGACAAGAATATAGTTCAGGCTCCAATATTAGGCAAATTTTCAGTTAACTGAAATCTTCGGGAGAAATAAATATAACGTCCCGGTCAGAATAAGCTTACGACAGACTGCTACCAGATGCTGTAAGTACTATCAGGATTTGCCTTCATCATCCAGTTAATCGGGCAAGCTGGCGTCAATCTGGACAGCCCCCAGATGAATAACCCATCTCAGTACTTGTCTCAAAATTTATCCAGGACGTCCTTTTACCGATTGCGAAATAAAATTAACTTTGGACAAATACGGGCGATCACAAGAAAGCCCGGTATTGACTGTGTGATATTTTAAAAACTGATAAACGATGAGAAAGTACTTTTTTCTTTTACTGGGACTGATACTGGTTGTGCCTTTCTACGGGCAGGATGTAAGTGAAGAGACCCTGCTTAAGGCGATGCATTCCATCACAAGCCAGGATATGCTTGATTATGTTAAGATACAGTGCGATGATAAGTATCAGGGCAGGCTGACCGGGACAAAAGAGTACCAGGAGTGTGCTGAGTGGCTTGCAGGCGAGTTCTCGGGATGGGGTCTTGAACCGGCCGGAGATAATGGGAGCTGGTTCCAGTGGTATAAGATTCCGTATACTTTGGTTCTTCCTGACTGTGGCCTGACACTTCATATGCCATTGAAAAAAGAAGGTGCAATACTTAAACAATATAAATATATCACAGAATATATGCCGGGATCAACCTCCGGAAGCGGTGAGGTCACCGGTGAGGTTGTTTATGTGGGTTACGGCATAACTGCCCCGGAGCTTGGATATGATGACTATAAAGGTATTGACGTGAACGGAAAGATAATTCTTATCGAACCCGAAGCCCCTGTCAATCCCTCTGCCGGAGCAGAAAAATTCAATCCCTGGTATGAGTACTCATTTCACCAGAACAAGCTGGCAAACGCTGTTAAACACGGTGCGGCCGGGATGATTTATAATTATGGTCCGATAGGGAACCCCAACAACGATTACTACGAGAATTTCATCTATGTCCATGTAGGCGACACTGTAGTCAGAGACGTCTTTGCCGGGACAGGTTTTGATCACAGCACTGTTGTCAAGGGTATCAACTCTACCCTGAAGCCGAACTCTTTCAACACAAAGAAGGTGGTGACGGTTAAGATGAGCACTCAGCATTTCCCTGACGGGAAGGGCAGTAATATAATCGGGCTCATCAGAGGATCTGATCCGGTTTTAAAGGATGAGGTTATTATTATCGGAGCACACCTTGATCACCTGGGCAAATGCTATGACATAATCCCGGGAGCCAATGACAACGCATCTGCCGTGGCGGTGATGATGGGACTGGCTAAAGCTCTTGCTGTGAATAAGATACCTTTAAAAAGAACTGTCATGTTCCTTGCCTTTGGATCTGAGGAGCAGGCGATTATTGGTTCGAAAGCATATCTCAGTAACCCATCAGCGCCGCTTGACAAAAGCGTTCTTCTGAATATGGACGGGGTCGGGATAGGGCATTCAATCTCAGCAAGTGCCGGCAAGAACTACCCGGTACTGTGGTCTTTTATTGAAGCTGCAAATAAGGACTATATCCACAGGCCTCTGCGCACCAATTATTTCTCAAACCTTGCCAGACCGCGGCTCGATGCCGCAAGATTCCTTAGCGCCGGCGTGCCCTCACTCAGCTTTTCTACCTTTGGCTCTGTTAACTACTATCATGTTCCTCTTGACAATCTCGACATAATCAAGCCTGAGATTATGGAAGATCTCTGCCAGCTCCTCTTCGTTTCGGTGGTCAGGATGGCCAATAGCCCGGAGCCTTTGAGGTAACAGCCGTTCTTTTTTCTGGTACAAATATTGTGGCAGAGAAGATGTTAAGGTTCATATTCACAATGAATGAGTTATGAGATGCAGAAGCCGGTGACCCAGACCACTTCTCGCCGAAATATTTTGACCATACCCGGCCGGATTTAAATTCTTAAATATCAGAGAAATATAAATATGTTTATCTGGCTGGTTTAATGTGGTCAACGCTGCCGGCTTTTGCAATTTAGAATCACTTTAATATCTCCACTTATTAGACAATGCCACCAATGACAACATTACAGGCACTTCAACCAGAACGCCAACAACAGTTACCAATGCGGCAGGAGATTGCAAGCCAAATAACGCGATGGCAACACCCTCGCCAGCAACATTTCCGATAAGAATACCAGTGCCAATACATAAGCCGACCCAGAGTTTCAGGTATTTCTCAAAAAAACCGATCTGTTTTTTGGATGTCATATCTTAATAATTCAATGACTGTCTGAATTTCTGTACTATTTCTTTTCAGCATAAACCGTAATGCTAAAAATGCCGCTGCCTGATAGTTTATAATCATTGATTTCCTGCGGCGACAGGTAGTTTAGTAAGGTTTGGTCAGCTATAAGAATGGGTTTTTCTTTTTGAATTTTCACGTTCACCAGACCACTATTGCCAATTACCTGCAGATAATCGTTTATCTGCATGGCGCCTGCCACACAGCCGACATACATTTCTGATGCCTGTTTGATTTTCTCAGGCAACCCGCCCTTTAAAACAACATCAGAGATTGAAAGATGAGCACCAGGTTTCAAAACGCGGTAGATTTCAGAAAAAGCTTTTTCTTTATCCGGCACAAGGTTTAAAACACAATTGCTGATGACCACATCCGCCGTATTGTCGGCAAGGGGTAAATCTTCAATTTCACCCGATCGGAATTCAACATTGTTGAAGCCCAGTCTCTGATTATTCTGTCTGGCTTTTTCAATCATCGTTTCGGTCATGTCGATTCCGATAACCTTACCATTTTCGCCAACCAATACGCGCGCCACAAAACAATCATTCCCTGCACCTGAGCCAAGATCAATAACTGTATCGCCACTTTTTATCCGGGCAAACTCGGTGGGGATGCCGCATCCTAAACCCATGTCTGCATCAGGGTTATACCCCTCAACGGTCAGGTATTCATCGCCTATAATGCTGAATTCCAGTTCTCCACAGCATCCTGAGCTTTCGCAGCATGAGGATTGGTTGGACAAAACGCCCTGTCTGGCAATTGCCCCGTATTTTTCTTTAACCACCAATTTCAAGTCATTCGCATTCATAGCTTTGGTTTTATTTCTGCAATATACAATTTGAAAAATGCCTCTTTAATCTCGTTCCGCACCCTGATAAACTCGCTCCGGATAAACTCGTCTGTCCCTATGACGTGTGAGGGGTCATCAAAGCCTATGTGCAAGCGGTGTTTTACCTGTTTTTAAACAGGTTGTCCAACATAGTTTGTTCTGCTTTGTCCATAAATAATAATACGTTTACTTATCGTGCTTTGATTGAAGAAATTCAATCGTTGATTTTATCAACTTTTTAAGTGTTTCCTGATCAATATCTGATAGCTTCTTAATGTAAATACAGCCTTTGCCCATTTTGAATTTGCCTAAATCTTTCAGCAATTTTTCCTGCCCTGAACATCCCGAATAAACATAGAGGGAAATTGCTGCTTTTCGTGGTGAAAAACCAACAAGTGGCCAATCTCCTTCCTGACTGCTTCTTTCGGATTTGTAATGATAACTTCCAAATCCGATAATAGATGTTCCCCACATTTTGGGGACATAACCCGTAAAATCCTGAATTAGTTTGAGAATTTCAAAACTATCCTTTTTCTTTAGTTCGGTATCCGCAAACGAGTTGATAAAATCGTTAACGTCAGCATCGTTTTGTTTTGTTTTTAGTTCTGCCATAAGACTTGGTTTAATTACTTTCTTAGAATTTTTTCCATTGCTTTACCTCTCGCCAATTCATCAATTAACTTGTCCAAATAACGAATTTGTCGCATCAATTCTTCTTCAATCTCCCCTATACGATAACCGCATATGACACCTGTAATTTTTGAAACGTTGGGATTGATTTGTGGCGCTTGTTTAAAGAAGCTTTCAAAATCGGTTTTATCGACAAGAATTTTCATTAAATCTTTTTCATTGTATCCTGTAAGCCAATAGATGATTTCATCTACTTCAGCTTTGGTTCGCCCTTTTTTCTCTGCCTTTGCAATGTAGTGCGGATAAACACTTGCAAAAGCTATTCTATAAACTCTTGTGTTATCTGTTTTCATTTCATGGAGTTTTGATCAGGGGTTCAATTTCCAGAATCTCTCGGAAGCAGTTAAATAATCGGGAAGTGCAGCCGAGCCGTACCAAGTAAAAATTTCACAGTCTATCAATTTGTTTTTCAAATTATGTCCAGCTATTTTGGGTGGTTAAGACACTTACAGGCTACTTACACAACCTATAAACCTAAAATAAATAAAATGCCTGTTATTGTTACGAATCAGGACTAACAGTATCTGTCTTTTTAAGAAGAAGACAAATTTTAAGAGCCTCATCTACATGCCGCTGAACCTCTGTCTGGGAATCAAAAATGAAGACTACTTTACCTGATCTGTCAGTTACATAAGTCACTCTGCCGGGTATCAATCCGAAGAACCTGTCAGGAACTCCGAAGAGATTTCTCACCTCTCCGTTTACATCACTCAGAATAGCATAGGAAAGCCGGTTAGCTTCAGCAAACTGTTTGTGGCTCTGAACAGACTGCCCGCTGATTCCCAATAATACCGCATCAGCATCTTCGAATACATCCATGAGATCCCTGAAGTAACATGCTTCTTTGGTACAATTCAGACTGCCATCTCTGGGGTAAAAGAAAATGACCAGTTTCTTTTTCCCACGATAGGTATTTACATCGACTAGTTTTCCATGCTGGTCATATAATGAGAAATCCGGAATGAGATCGCCTACTCTTATTGTGTTCATGTCAGTTTATTTAAAATTGCTAGTCCAGCTTTTTGGCTGAATATTCTTCAACTCTTTGAAATGCAAGTTTTGAGCTGATGATCACCATTGGTAAACCTGTACCGGGAACGGTTGAGGCGCCGACGTAAAAAACGTTCTTAAAAACTTCATCAAAATTCTTTGGGCGAAAACCGCCAATCTGGTTCATGTCATGAGAAAGCCCGAGTCCGCTCCCCCGGTGAAGGTTATACTGATCTTGCCAGTCTTCAGGTGTGTAAACGGTACGTGATACAATCTCAGGTCTGATATCTTTTCCGATTCTGACTGAGAAATCATCTATAATACTGTCGACAATTGCATCTTTGTCGCTCCAGTCAGATTTAAATCTCAGGTCAGGCACAGGGCAGACAATAAACAGACTCTCAGAGTTCGCGGGGGCACAATCAAGGTTATGCTTTGATAACACATTCACGTAATAATAAGGTTTTTGTAGGGAGTCAGGGCTTTTGAAAACTTTGTCAGCGTATTCCCTGAAATTATCACCCAGATAGTAATTATGATGATTGACCATAGGCAGTTTACACTTCAATCCGAGGTATATGGTCAGCGAGCCCATCGTCCATGTTCTTTTATCAAGCCTCTCAACAGAGAATGCCGGTCTTTTAAAGACTGAACCACGGAATACTGCAGCATCTGAATTTACAACTATAATGTCAGCTGTCCATTTCCTCCCATTCTGATCTATAAGGGATGAAAGTTTACCATTGTCAGACTCGAAGCTCTTTATCTCTGTGTTATAGGTGATCTTTACATTCGCCTTTTCCAATTCCTTTACGATCCCTTCGATTACTTTATACATTCCTCCCTCAACATTGAAGTAGCCATCATGTCTGAATTCGGTATATGACAATAATGTATAAACTGCAGAGGTGTCGAAGGGTGTCCTGCCGAGGAAGAAAGATACGAGCGAGAGAATCTGTCTCGCCTCTTCCGACTTGAAATAATGGGAAACCTGTTGCCAGAAATTTCTGAACAATACCGGGAGATGGACCAGGTTAACCCTGGAAAGGGTAATAAAATAATGGAATAAAGAATTGAAGTTATTTTTTATTGCAATGCCTGCCGTATCATGAAATAGTCTTCCGCTTTTATCAAGGTACTTGTTCATCCTTTGTTCAAAATCAGACTCTACATCACTGAACTGGGCAGCGAGTTTTTTAATGTCCCTGTACAAAAAATAGGTCTTGGGGTTACCTCTGAAATTTACCGTGTACAGCGGATCGAGTCCGAAATATTTGAAAGGCAGTTCAATATTGCATTCTTTCGCAAATTCAGTAAACTCATATGACATACTGAAAAAACTTGGCCCGGTATCAAACGTAAAACCATTCTTTTTAAGTTGATTGACCCTGCCACCGGCATTGAGGTTCTTTTCAACCATCTCAACTCTATAACCACTTTTTGCCAGTCTCAGAGCTGTTGCAAGTCCGCCAAGACCTGCTCCTACAATTAGAACACTTTTCGACATATTTTAATTTTTATATTTTTTCAGTACCTGAGGATATAATTCATCTTTAACATAACTGAAGTCAGGCTCGATCTTTAAGATCATATCCATGTAATTTAAGGAAGATTTATAATCATTTATATATGAATATGATTCTGCAATAACAATAAGCAGACTCAGATAATTCCAGTTTCCCTTAAGATCGTCTCTGTTTCTTTCCATTAGTTCCTGAGCCTTTGCAAAGTACTCCAGTGCCTCTTTTTTCGAACCGCCGAACATTTCAGGCATGTAAAACTGAATATTTGCATACTGTACATAAGCAAAGGCGTTCTCCTTATCGCTCTCCATTGCAATTTTTGCACAATTCATGCTTTTAGGTCCATTAAAAGGGGCTGAAAGCTTATTCAAGCCGATCTTGTAGCCGTAGAATGCTGCTTTATAGGCATTTATCATGGATGTATTGCTCGTTTCAGACTCGAGCTTCTGGAGGTTTTCTTCAGCCAACTTTAAATATTTCCTGGCATCATCTGCTTTGTTATTACCTATGCACCAGGCTATATACCCATACTGGTAATTTACAAGTTCAAGCAGGAAGTCATTGCTTTTGGGCTCAACGGAATTCATCTTATCAATGGTAGTCTTCCATCGTGCCATATCATTTCCGATATAAGCAGAATAGATATCTGCTTTATTACCGGCTTTCAGGCTCAGGCATGATACCAGTAACAGCAGCACTAACTTATATCTCTGTCTTTCCATCTATAGCTCCCTCTGGTTTTATTTATAATGGCTTTGGAGATAAATGCCCCCAATGAAATCTGTTGTGGGATAAAATACAATAAATTACTTGCAATATTCTGTCCACTTATGATTGAAACGATGATCCTTGCAGAGAGGAAGACTAAAAAGTAAAGGATGACAAGCTTATAAGAAAACGCCACCAATATAAATACCCAGCCGAATGTAGTCACCAGCCAGAAGATCAGGGCCAGGATGATTGAGTTACCAAAAAAGGAGGCAACATTTTTTGAAAACCCATTTATTGCCTCGTTAAAACTCTCGTACATTCTGCATTTTATTGAGTTGTCACCTGTCAGGCATGCAATACGTTGTTTCTTCTTTTTATAGTACCGGGCTATTTCAATATCTTCCACCATATTGTTCTTCATAACCTCATGAGGTAGTAAGGCCTTGTATATATCTGATCTAAAAAACATAAACTGTCCGTTGGCTGCTGACAACGACGGCCTGTGCGATTTTCTGACAAGGATCAGTGGCAGGAGGGTAAGGAGAATGTAGTTCATAACAGGTACTGTCATTTTTTCCCCCGGAGTAGATATGATCTGTTTTGGAAATATGGAAATAAGTGATAATCTGTAATGTTCAGCATAAGACATTGCATTTAAAACAAGCTGATCTTTTATCCTTACATCTGCATCAAGGAAAAGAAGATACTCACCCTTTGCCGTTAGCGACAGAGAATGGCAGGCATGGTTTTTTCCAAGCCATCCCCCGGGTAAATTATCGGATCGGATAAGTCTGATCCTTTCGTCATTTGCTGCATATTCCTGTACAATATCAGAAGTGCTGTCTGTAGAATTATCATCAAATACTATTACCTCAATAAGACTATAGTCCTGATGCATAATATCATTCAGGATATTCCCGATGTTTGTTTCTTCATTCCTTGCAGGAATAAGGATCGAAACCAGTGGTTTCTCACTATAATCATATTTCCTGAGTTTTGACGAAAACAAAAGGTTTACGAGCGCTATTATTAACTGCAGCAAAGCAAAAGAAAAAATAAACCAAGCGATGTATACCATTAACTGTCAGCTTTTTTAATGTTTGCGGAGACACAATCTGAATAAAACCTGTTATAATCTTCCTGCAGCTTTTCTGTAGTGTGTTCTCCCAGATCATATTCTCTTAAGTAGATGAAAAGGGAAGGTTTTTCTTCTGAGAAATAATCCACAAGATTTGCCATAAAAATGATCTGCACCTTTCCTTCAATTTTCTTGAGGATATGCTCAACTCCTTTTTCAAAAACCAAATTCTGATCGTAAACAGAGGTTATCTTGCCCTGTGGAAAAAGAAGAACCATATTCCTGTTGTCAGAAAGAAGCTCTGCAGTATAGTTAAGTGATTCAACCACACTTCTTGCCCCCCTTTTAACCGAATAGCCGCCGGTATTAATGAAGAAACTATATCGTTTAAGCTGCTCCTCAAGCATCATGAAATGGAATCTTCTTTTTAGCAACTTCACGTTTATGTACATGGCCCAGAAGCCATCCCACCAGCTGAGGTGGTTTGATAAAAGTAATACCGGCAAGCCTTTATCTAGGTAATTCCCAACAATCACTGCTTCATGAAAATTCCTGCGAATTTTATAAACAGCATAAAATTTAAAGAAAGGATAAATAAACCAATGATGTTTGGCTTTGATTATCATGTTGAGATTTTAAAAAAGATATAAAGTGCGATAAAGAATAGTATCTGAATTAAATAAAGTGGCCCGGCAATTGAGTTTTTAACATTTACCCGTGTTACCCTTATAAAAGTTTGAAATATAAGAGCCATTATGAACCATGCAAAATAGTTGCTGAAAGGCACTATGTTGTCTGCCCATGACCACATACCCAATAGGGGTGCAAGCTGCTCCATTACAATATCATAAATAACCATGAGACCAGCTGCAGTAATAACCTTCAGGGGAATGTTGATGTTAAAATTCTCCGTCACTGATCCGGAGGCATATGAAAGCATCACCCAGTTTAGTCCGATGATTAACGGTGTGTTGAATATTTTAAAACCCAGTACTTCTCCATAGGTATAGTTTCCGAATATTAGATGTGTTCTCACACCTGCAACTTCAATCAGAAACCCGATGATTACAATTAAGGCCAGTACGAGTATTGTTTTCACATTGTAGGGCTCGCGGTGAAATACCAGAATAGCAACAAAACTTAAAATAATGACTGAGGGGAATAACTTGATAAACATATGGTGGGTAAATGGAATAACAAGACCCATAAACCCGACGATATAAAAAATAATAAAAAAGGCAATTACATAACCCCGATACTTTGAAATCAAGCTTAAAAAAGTAGAATGTGATAGTTTCATACAGTGATTATTTTTTTTCTACAACCGAATAATTTCTGAAATTCCTCAATCAGCAGCAGATTAAGAAGTATAAGACTGAAGGCATATCCGACATCCTCTAGCGGAACCGTTCCAAGTCTTATGCCCAGTGTCTCGGCATTGTTATACCAGACTACCTCTCCATCGATAAATGTCCCGGTTAATATACTATTGACAAGAAAAAAAGGAATCAGCATTACAAGAAATGATAAATAATATCGGGCCAGCAGATCGCGTCTGGCTAAAAGCGCCCACAGAAGGGCAATTATCAGAAGGCTGAAGTTAAAGAATGTATATGCTTTATCGGTATTTGTCAAAACAATTATCAGCAAGATCAGAATAAGAGCAGCAGAAAAAAATATGACAAACCTCTTCCCCAGCATAATCCGGGGCCAGTATGAAATTAAAACCTGATGAATAAAGACACATGCATAGGGTATCAATATGAAGAACAACCACTCTTCTATTGGCATGCCCAGAATGATTATGCCGGAATGATATTCAGGATTAAATACCCAGATACCTTTTTTTACAAAAGACACATCAAATGCAATATATAACGCGCCCACAAGCACTGTAGAGGGTAACAGGCTGCCCCACATTCTGTAGAAGCTTACTTTCTTATCGAAGCTCAGAATAAATGGAAACAGGATTGAGAAAAACAGTAGTCCGGTATAAAGCGACATAGTTATTTGTTTAAAAATCTTACTGGAAAGATGGACTCATTATTTTACCTTCAATAATTGCGGATTAACGTTTTCATATATGCCCTTGAATCAACCGGGCCATCATTCTCATCAACCAATATTACATACGTTTCTTTTGTGCCTATTTATGAACCTTCAGATTAAATCATCCTCATTTTAACTATAAAAACGGCTTTAACCAGAAGCATCATTTTCTGAACATCCGGAACTCTTATTCTTGTCTTAACTAATTTTTCAGCAGGGGTATGTTTGATTTTCTTCAGTAACTTTAAATAATAGGTATAGGCAATAAAGACAGGCAGTTTTGCATTCTTCGGCAGCTCTCTTATCCCTGCCAAAGCAGCCGAAAAATCATTTTCAATATCGGCTGCTATTTTATCCCTTACTTCGTTTTTAAAAGTACTTATCTCAATCTCAGGGAAATAGCTTCTGTTGAGATTGTAAATATCATTCTCAAGATCCCGCAGGAAGTTCACTTTCTGAAATCCTGCACCCAGTTTCATAGCCGGGTCTTTCAATTCCTGATACCTGTTTTTATCCCCATCGATAAATATGCACAAACACATCAGCCCAACAGCCTCCGCCGAACCGTAGATATAATCGTCTATCTCATTTTTATTATAGCTGCCTTTCTTGACCAGATCAGCCTTCATGCTTTTCAGAAATGCCTGTATGAGATCATCAGGAATATTATACTTTTTAACAGTTCTCTGAAAGGAATGTAAAACTGGATTCAGGCTAATTCCATCCTTGCAGGCTTTGTAGTATGAGCTTTCGAATTCATAGAGAAGATCCGTTTTGTCAAAATCATGAAATGTGTCTGCTATTTCATCTGCTAACCTGACAAACCCATAAATACTATAGATTGCATTACGGGTATCCTTATGAAGGAAACTGACTGCAATTGAGAATGAGGTGCTATATTTTTGCGTTATGATCTTACTGATCCTGAACGACACGTCATTATATAACTGCATCATCTTTAATAATTTTAACTCAAGCTACATATAAATATTCATCAGTGTCCGGCTGGTTTGATTACTGTAATTCGACCCTATGTTGTACCTGACATTAAACAAACCCAGAGTGCAAAAATAAGGAAACCTTTTGTGAGTACATCTCATTTTATTATTCTGATCAGACGCTAGTGATGTTCGGTTTCTGTTAATTTCTCCCTTAGTATCAGAAAAAGGGATATATTTGCCTTGCGATTTCAGGTTCTCCCGTCAGATGTTTTCTGATAGGAGTGAAAAGGGAATCCCGTGAAAAACGGGAGCTGTGCCCGCAGCTGTAAATCCAATATTTGTTTTGGCATACCCCGCCACTGTTAAACTCAAAGTGAAATGGGAAGGCAGCCAAAACAGGATGAGCCAGAAGACCTGCCTGTATCACACTTCGTAGCTTTCGGGTGAAAGGCTAAGAGTAGATCATATCACGTGTCTATCCTTGTCTTTTTATTTATTGCTGCGAATGAATCAGAGTGAGAACTGTGTCATGATTTTATGATGTGGCTATCATGTTGTTTTTGATCACAACTATTGTAGCAGATGCGTATCAATGTTATTCAGGTAAATCAATGGGTATTAATCCCTGGGCTAGCTATGGCCTCAAATGCTATAGTAAGCCACCGGGTACCTGGTTTGCGAGCTCAGCGAAGCCTATTTGCCAGGGTTATTAAGTTGACGGCCTCAAATGCTATAGTAAGCCACCGGGTACCTGGTTTGCGAGCTCAGCGAAGCCTATTTGCCAAACTGATTAAACCGATATGCCTGATATTTTTATTTGCTGCTATTTGTAGTGGCAAAGCATTCTCACAGCCAATTGCCGACACTATATACCATATTCCGGATGTAATTATAAGTGCACCGCGAAGCCATCATTTTAGAAGTGATGTTAAGGCAGACATATTTTCGCCGGATGACCTGAGACCTCACGCCGGTGAATCACTGGGACGTTTTTTATTATACAACACAGCCCTTAATGTTAAATCCTATGGTGTGGGTGGAGCATTAGCCACTGTCTCCCTGCGAGGCAATACCGCAAGCCATGTTCAGGTAAACTGGAATGGGTTTCCGATTAATTCAGTCACCCTGGGGTCATCTGATTTTTCCATGATCCCCGTTGTGGGGTTTGATCGCATATCTGTTGTTTATGGCGCTCCCGGCGCTCTTTATGGTAGTGGCACATTTGGCGGTGCAATTAATCTGGATAATAACCTGAAGCCTGAAAAGGCATTGCACGGATCAGCAAGCCTGAATTATGAGTCACTCAAAACCCTTTCAGGCAGCGCTTCGTTTCATGTGGGAAACAGTAAACTGGCATGGAAGGTAAATGTATGGTTGTCTGATTCGGATAATGAATTTAACTATTATGATTACATCATGCAGCGCGATCGTAAGCAAACAGATGGTGCTTGGTATGATGCAGGATTGATTCAGCAGGCAGTACTGAAGCTCTCGTCGTCATCAACCCTGGAGGCCGGCATGTGGTATCAGGTCAAGACCTATAATATTCCCTCGCGTATAGGATCCACATCTTTTCAGTCTCAGGCAGATTCAACCCTTAAATTTTTTGCAGCCTATAAGAAGTCGGGAAATCGCTGGGGATTACAGGTAAAAGCAGCACTCTTTAATGATGAGCAAAGCTTTTCTCAAAAGGCTTCAGCACAATCAACTGTGAATAGTATTGAATCAAATATTAAGGCTCTTCAAAGTTATGGCGACGCTAACTTCAGGTATTTTATACGTCCATATTTATCTATTGATGCCGGTATAATAGGTACTTATATCACAGCTGATGTATCCTCTTATGGTGGTGAGAAAATAGAAAAAGGGCTGACAGCCTTTGCGGGAATAAAATTTGACAGATCCCGTCTGACATGGCAAACAGAGCTTCGGAAGGAGTGGAACAGTAATTTTGATTCCGGCATTTTACCTTCATTTGGAATTGCCTGGAAAGTCACGCCGGGGAAATGGACTCTACGGGCCAACATTTCGCAAAAATTCCGCAAGCCGACATTCAACGACCTGTTCTGGATACCGGGTGGCAATCTAGATCTTAAACCTGAAACCGGTTATTCAGTTGAAGCAGGTACATTGGTTAAGATATGGGGTAAGGGCAACACGCAACTCTCTACCGATATGGGTTTATATTGGTCAGAGATCAGGAATATAATAGTATGGCGCCCTGCCGGAGCATATTGGACGGCAAAGAACTATCATAAGGTTGTTACAGCCGGGATGGATGCAAATGTTATTGTTGATATGCAGCGGGGAGTGTGGAAATATCATTCATCCCTCATGCTGACGCTTAACCGTTCAGTGATAAAAAATCCCTCTGGCGCTGGAGAAGAAAAGATGGTTTATTCTCCGCGAGTCATCACATCATGGGAGAATAAATTATCAGTAAGCATTGTGGATTTTACGGTATGGCATCATTTTACAGCTGATCGTTTTTATGATGATGACTCCCTTCTCGATCCTTATCAGACAATGGATATACAAACCGGAGTAAATATTCCAGTTGGGAAGGGGAAACTGGGTGTGCATATAACTGTTAATAATCTTACAAATACTACCTATGAGCTTATCCGCTTATTCCCAATGCCGGGCCGTTACTGGGCAACAAAAATGAGTTACACGTTTTAAAAAATACTTGAACCTGAAAATATGAAGATTAAATTTTTAAGAAGCTGGCTACTGATAATTGCAGGAACAACATTATTATTGTCATCATGTGAAAAAGCACCTGAACCGGATAACACGGCAAAAAATCTTAAAGGGATGTTTGTAGTGTGTGAAGGTGTTTATGGTCAGGCCAATGGTGAGATCTCTTTTTATAATTCAGAGTTGAATCAATTAATTAAAACCCTCTACTCTTCAGCTAATGGTGTTGGTCCGGGAGATGTTGTTCAGTCGTTTGAGATTGTAGACACTCTTGGTTTCATGGTGGTGAATAACGCACAAAAGATCACAGTGGTGAATATGAAAGATTTTAAAGTTGTGAAAACCATTACTGGATTCTCCTATCCCCGCAGCGTGGTAAGAGCGGATGAAAGTTCGATTTATGTTTCAAACGGTAATGGACAGGCTGATAATTATATTTATAAGATTGATTTGACTTCACTTAAAAAATCAGATTCTCTCGAAATTGCCACCGGCCCTGAAAAGCTGATAGCTGTGAATTCAAAAGTGTATGCAGCAATTGCCGGAGGATGGAATAATGATGGAACCGCAGTAGTTGAAATTAATCCGGTAACATTCGCTATTTCCAATACTTTTCAGGTTGCAGCAGTCCCGGTTGATATTGTAGCCGATAAAAACAATAATATCTGGGCATATTGCAAAGGTGTAGCTGATTACACCAACCGGCCCAATGTAACTTACTCAAATGCCGGCATCAGCAAGATTAATGTATCTACAAAAGTTGTTTCCACATTCCCGTTCACAATAATGAGCTCTTCCGGCATAAACAATATTGCAGCAAGCAGTGATGGTAACACGATTTATTATCTCAATGACGGAGTTTACTCGATGTCACCTACAGCCACCTCGTTACCAACCACAAAATTGATAGATCAGCTGTTTTACGGAATAGACATTGACCCGGTAAGCGGTGATATTGTTTGTCTGGATGAGATAAATTCAAAGGCAGTAGTTTTTAACACGAGCGGGATGGAACAGAAAAGTTTCAGCACTGCGCGTTTCCCGACTTCTGTTGTCTTCAGCTACTGAATCCTGCGAGCGCATTCTCCGTAGCTTGCTGCGGAGTTAGTATTCGATCCCTTTTCTTGCTTCAATGCCTTTGTTTAGTATTTAAAACCGGGGGATTGAAAGCAATTGGTCACTTATGCTTTTTGCGGCGAGTAGACAATTTATCTGACAATTAGTATTGGAATCTTTACTTTGTGCCTTACTGAATCAACTGTAGTGCCAAGCACAAGGTCCTTAAATCCTTTATGACCATGCTCTCCCAAAACCAATAAATCGACATCCATGGATAAAATTATTTTTACAATCTCGGAGGAAGCGCTCCCAAAACCTATTTGAATATTGACTTTATAACCTAACTCCTGCAATTTGGTTTGATATTTAACCAGACTATCATTGTCGAGATGGGTTTCATAGTCCATCGTATTTTTACCGAGATAGCGGGCAGCGGCGCTTTCGACTATATGGATAATTGTATAGCTAGCTGATTTGCCGCCTTGATTCAGAGCACTTTTTATTATTTGCTGGTCATTACCTGAGAAATCTATAGCTATGGCAATATGGTTATATCTTATAGCTTCAATCTTGGCAAAATCAACTGCCTGTCCATGAGGTAACGGTTTTCTTTTTCTGGCAGCTGAAGTTATAAACGGATGAATAAATACATATCCCAAAAGTGCAATACTAGCCAACGCGATAGGGATTATGATGCTATAGATGAGGATCTTGTATTCTCCGGCATTAGTAATCCATCCCGATATTTCATTAAAAACCAGTGCAATGTTCAGATAAACAATAATGGAAGCACTGAGCCACGCCAAAATTTTTACCCATGGTTTTATGGTGAACTCTTTCATCAGTTTTTTGTCAGAATTAAAATGGATGAGAGGAATAACAGCAAACCCCAGTTGAAGGCTTAAAACCACCTGGCTTAATATCAGCAAGCCTCCCAGGGCCTCATTACCAAAATAAATAATAGTGAATATGGCTGGTATTATGGCCAACAAGCGTGTAATCAGCCTCCTGAGCCAGGGTTGTATCCTCAGGTTCAGGTGGCCCTCCATCACAATCTGTCCGGCTAATGTGCCGGTAATGGTTGAGCTTTGACCCGAAGCAATCAGCGCAATGGCGAAAAATGTCGGCGCAGCTTTCCCAAACAAGTTTTTCAATAATTCGGAGGCATCCTGAATTTCGGCCACATGAAAATATCCATTGACATAAAAGGCTGCCGCTGCCAGTATTAAGATAGCTGCATTTACGAAAAATGCCAGGTTGAGAGCAATAGTGGTATCGAACAGATTCATCCTGATAGCATTTTTCATTCCGCCGGGTGAGCGGTCGAATTTACGGGTCTGGACCAGTGATGAATGCAAGTATAGATTATGAGGCATCACTGTTGCCCCAATAATGCCAATAGCTATATAAAGAGCATTGCCGCTTAACTCTGAAGGTACAAATCCCTGCAAGACATCGCTGTACACAGGCGCGACAATAAACATCTCAATTAAAAATGAAATGCCGATTATAAAAACCAGGGATACGATGAATACTTCCATAGACCGTATACCTTTTTTTAAAAGAAAAAGTAATAAGATTGTATCCAGGGCTGTCAGACTTATACCCCAGATCAGGGGAAGTCCAAATAGTAAGTTCAGGCCTATAGCCATTCCCACAATCTCAGCCAGATCGCAGGCAGCTATAGCTATTTCCGCTAAAATGTACAGAGGAATATTGGCCCATTTAGGGTAGGCATTTTTTGAGGCCTGGGCCAGGTCCATACCTCTTACAATACCTAACCGGGCACTAAGCGACTGCAGAAGCACTGCCATAAGATTGGCCATGAGTAAAACCCAAATTAGTTTATACCCGAATGCTGAACCTCCTGCAATGTCTGTTGCCCAGTTTCCCGGATCCATGTAACCTACGCTCACCAAATAGGCAGGCCCCATGAATGCGAAAACTCTTCTCCACCCCTTTTTATCTGTTCTTACTGTAGAATGTACTTCACTTAATGACTCTGATTTCATCTTGTACAAATCCATTTTGAAGTCTTAATGCCAAAAGCATTAATCTGGATTTGTCTAACAATGTGATGATCTGAATTGTTCTGGTATGCTTCTGATTTATTTGGTCGGGCGTGAGCCGCTTTTTATGGAAAACCTTAACTGACAGTACGGAACAACCTGAGCTACTTTTTATGAAAACCGTAACTGACATACTGGCATAGACTGAGCCGGCTAATCAAAAGGTTAAGACTTTATCACAATCTATTACCCATTCAGCCAGCTTAGCCATTGTAGATTTTTCAGCACCTTCAAAGTATGGATGATTTTTATAAATGCCGCAACGAGCCATACAAGTACCACAAACTTTCACTTCAACATTTTTTGCTATTAAGTCCTTGAGCATTTGTGATAAATCCTGGTCATAGCCCGGAGGTGGCTTACATGCATCTCTTGCCATATCTACAGAGTCATTCATTAAAAAGATTCTGACCTCTTCTCCTTTGCTTCTCAGTGTCTCTGCAAGTCTCAGTCCATTCCATGTTACATCTGAATTATCATATGGCTCCCGGTTAAAAACGATTAAAATATTCATCATAATATAATTTAAATTTTAAAGGTATGATGGAACCGCACATGATTGAAATTTATATTTATTTGTGTTTATGATTTTTATCAATCATGTGGGTTTCATGTTGCGTTGCTATATTTTTGATTTGAGTTTGATATTATTTGTTTTGTCTGTTTTCTTCTATAGAACAGGTTTTCGCTCCCTATTGTTTAGGCTAAACAATAGTGTTTAATTCAGAAATAGGCAGCACGCTCTAAGATAAGGGTTTTTTCCCGCCGAGGGGGGCTTATTTTTGTTTGTTAAACCTCTGCATTGGTTCAAGGGTCCTATCAGGAAAATAGATGAGACAACATTCGAAAATTATGACTAAATTTAAGTTTATGGATTAACGGACTTAATAATTATTTACTTAATTTTTCAACAAAAAGATCTCAGCGTAAGCATGAACTGGCTCGTAACCCTGGAAGTATTCTATTTCGCCATAGTGTTCCTGGTTGTATCAAGAGTGTTGTACGATACTCGCAGTGGTGCCAAGGCACTGGCCTATATCCTGTTTATAATAATGGTCCCGTTGGTGGGTATGCTGTTTTATTTTTTCTTCGGCATAAATTATCGAAAACGGAAATTGTACAGCAGAAAAATCGTTGAGGATGAAGCACTCCGTCAAAAAATCATTACAGATGTTCATGATTATTCTGAACAGATGTTGCATTCGGGACTTTTGTCTCCGGAGCATCACAATCTGGCCCGATTTATCCATAACTCGGCTACTAGTCCTTTGACGGGAAATAATTCGGTACAATTACTTGTGAATGGCGAAGAAAAGTTTCCTCTGCTTTTGAATGCCCTGGAGGACGCAACATCGCATATCCATCTGGAATACTATATTTATGAGAATGACGAGACAGGGAATTCCATTGCCGACATTCTGATTAAAAAAGCACTACAGGGAGTAGAAGTACGTTTTATGTACGATGATTTTGGCAGCCATGGCCTGGGCCAGCTTTTTGTCAAAAGATTGGAAGAGGCAGGCATAGAGACCGCTCCTTTCTATAAAATCAAATGGTATGCCCTCGCCAGTCGTCTCAATTATCGGAACCACCGTAAAATTATAGTAATCGATGGAAGGAAATCCTTCGTGGGGGGTATCAATATCAGTGATAGATATCGAAATGATACAAAATCTGAAAATAGCCTTTATTGGAGAGATACCCATTTGATGATTGACGGGCTCGCCACCTTCTATCTGCAATACCTTTTTCTTTGCGATTGGAATTTTTGCAGCAAGAATAAACTCGAATTCGGGCCGGAATATTTCCCGTCATTTTCCGGGAAGAAAGAAATAGGAGGAGAGCTGGTGCAGATTGTCCCTTCCGGTCCGGACTCCAAATTACCTGTTATTTTCTATTCCCTGATGCAGTCCATCGCTTCGGCCAGGGAAAGAATATTGATAACGAGCCCTTATTTTATTCCTGGCGAAAGCCTGATGGATGCACTTATCATCGCATCAAAAAGTAACGTTGAAGTAACATTATTGGTTCCCGGAATCTCCGACTCAAAAATGGTCAATGCCTCAGCCCGTTCCTACTATACCGAGCTTTTACAGCATGGAGTGCGGATCTTTACCTATGAAAAAGGATTTGTGCATGCCAAGACCATGATAATAGATGATAATCTGGCGGTGGTGGGATCAGCGAATATGGACTACCGAAGTTTTGACCTGAACTTTGAAGTAAACGTGATGCTGTATGGTAAAGAAATAGCGGGACAATTGCTGAAAGCGTTCAACCACGACTTGAAACCATCGTCTGAGATAAACGCCGATGATTGGTTAAAAAGGCCCTGGTACATTCATCTCTGGGAAAAGTTGGTACGCTTGCTGTCACCTTTGTTGTAATTTTAAACTTGGTTACGCCTGAAGCAAGATCAACCTAAGCCTCCCGGTATTAGTTTCGTGTATCATTATAGATTGTCACGTTCCCAGCGAATGATTGCGGCCTTTCTTGGGCTGCCCCATCTGTAGCCTCCAATCTTGCCACTTGATTGAATTACACGATGGCAGGGAATAATAAAAGCAATGGGATTACTTCCAATAGCTGTTCCTACAGCTCTTGATGCATCCGGATTACCGATTTGTTTTGCAATATTCCCATAAGTGGATAACTCACCTATAGGAATTTCCAGCAAACACTCCCACACTTTTATCTGAAAGTCAGTGCCTTTTAGGTGCAGTTTAATCTCAGGTCTGTTTTTTCTATGCTTTTGGAATGCCGGCATTGCGTTTTGCTGATACAAGTCGGACTTTTGTTGAAAACCGGCATTGGGAAACCTTGATTCCAAATTAGTTATTGCATTGGTCTCATCATCTTCAAAAGCCATATAGCAAACACCCTTTGATGTGGATGCAATTATCAGAAGCCCGAAGGGGCTATCGTAAAAATTGTAGTTTATTGAGAGGTTTTTAAAACCGTTTACATATTCCTCAGGTGTCATCCTTTCAATAATCATAAGGAGGTCGTGCAAACTGCAGCTCTGTCTTTCAGATTTGTATATCATAGGCATTATTCAGGTGGTTAACAGGTACTCTGATTTCAAGTGTTAATGTTAATTTTTACCTCTACAATATGTTCTGCAAAGTCATTCACGAGCTTAATAGCTTTTTCGGAAATAACTCTTCCGTCCACAGTTATTTTATCCGTGATTTCTTTTGACTGCAATATTGTGATGTTATACATTGTATCCCTGTATCTGTAATGAACTTTAATGCTATTCCATTCCGGAGGAAGGCAGGGATTAATATAGAGACTGTCAGTCTCAAGCCTTAATCCTAACAGGGATTCAACAACAAGCCTGTACATTAGTCCTGCTGATCCTGTATACCAGGTCCATCCGCCTCGTCCTGTATGAGGGTCTACCCCATATATATCAGCTGCCAAAACGTAAGGCTCTACTTTATATAGTTCAGTTCCTTCAGGCGTTGCGGCTCTGTTCACAGGATTCAAAATATTCATCAGCTCCCAGGCTCTTTGTCTGTCACCAATTTTGGCAAACGCCATTGCTGCCCATATTGCTGCGTGGGTATACTGCCCTCCATTTTCTCTTACTCCCGGAACGTATCCTTTTATATAACCGGGATTCAGATTTGATTTATCAAAAGGAGGATCAAGAAGCTGAATCAGTGCCTTGTCCCGACGAACAAGCTTTGTGTCAAGAGAATCCATAGCCATTTGCGATTTTCTGGCATTACCTGCACCTGATAAGACAGCCCAGCTCTGAGGTATTGAATCTATCTGACATTCTGTATTTTCAGAGGAACCCAGTGGAGTTCCGTCATCGAACCATGCCCGCAGATACCATTCACCATCCCAGCAATTTGTGTCTAAGTTGTCTTTCAGCTTTTCTGCTTCATCCTGGCAACGTTCGGCAAAATCCGGATCGCCATATTTACTGGAAATTCTATTGAATTGTATCAGAATATCGTACAGGAAGAAACCCAGCCATACACTTTCACCTTCGCCTTTGCTTCCTACTCTGTTCATCCCGTCATTCCAGTCGCCTGTTCCCATTAGCGGAATACCATGCTTGCCAAATCTAAGACCATTTAATATAGCTCTTACACAATGCTGATACAGTGTTTCTGTTTCTTCAGATATATTTGGCAGGTCATAATACGATTCTTCCTCAGGGTTTACCGGATAACCTTCAAGGTAGGTAATTTGCTCATCTAACACACCTGTGTCTCCTGTCTGTAAAACATATTTGCTGGTAACTGCAGGCAGCCAGAGGTAATCATCAGAACAATGGGTACGTACTCCTCTCCCCAGGGGTGGATGCCACCAGTGTTGCACATCTCCTTCTTTAAACTGGCGGCTTGCACAAAGTAATAGATGCTCGCGGACAAGATGCGGTGAGACATGGAGTACTGCCATCATGTCTTGCAATTGATCGCGAAAACCAAAGGCTCCACCTGATTGATAATATCCGGACCGCGCCCATATTCTGCATGCTATGGTCTGGTACAGAACCCATCCATTGATCATAATATCAACTGATTGGTCAGGGGTCTCTATCTGGATAGCTCCAAGGGAATGCTTCCAGTGTTTCCAAACTTCTTCCAATGCATTCCTGGCAGAATTTAATCCCCAGAACTGGCGTATCAGGTCGCGGGATGCATTTAAATCCTTGCCTGAACCTAATCTGAAGATTATTTCCCGCTCCTGATCATCGGCCAGGTCAAATGAGACTTGTATTGCCGCACATTGATCGAAACCAGCACCTGACTTACCTGAAAGGCGTGCCCGTTGCATTGCGGCGGGGTTGTTCAATAATCTGTTGCGGCCAATAAACTCAGTCCTGTCGCATGTCAGGTTTCCATATGCTTCATCTGTCTGAAAAAAGGCTGTTCTGTTACCGAACTCAGGATTGTATGGGTTTCTTGCAAAGATGGCACCACTTCCCGGATCAATTGTAGTATTAACATGAACAGCAGATTTAGGCCTCAGGTCTCCCAATACCCATTCTATATAGCCTGTAACAGAAAGCCGGCGTTTTCTACCCGATTCATTTTTCAATTTTAAAACGAAAAATTTTATTGGATCGCTTACTGCTACATACATCCATAATTCAGATTTGATACCATCTTCGACATGTTCAAATACACTATAGCCAAAGCCATGGCGGCTCACATAAGGAGTTGTTCCCCTGACAGGGAAAGGAGTAGGAGACCAAAAACGGCCATTCTCCTCATCACGTATATAAAAAGCTTCACCGCCAGTGTCGTTTACCGGATCATTATTCCATGGAGTCAGACGCATTTCATGAGCATTTTCATCCCAGGTATATCCATTTCCGTTATCAGATACTACCGATCCAAAATGTTTGTTAGCCAATACATTGGACCAGGGTGCCGGGGTATTCTGTTCAACTGATGTGGTTATGACATACTCACGTCCATCTTTTGTAAACCCGCCAATACCGTTGAAAAATATAAGGTCGAGACGTGGCAATGCTTTAACAAGGTTAGCTTCTGATTTGTATGTACGTGATGGTTTGAATTTTGCTAACGGAATATCAGTTAAAGCACGGCGTTTAATCTGATCAACAAGAGAGCCACGTTTGTCAGATATGATAACCCGTGCAACTGCCTGGATCAGAATCTTATCTTCATTTGAGATCTGGTCGGCAATACGAACAAAAATGCCACCGGGTTTATCAATTATATTTGCCTCCAACCCGGCAGCTATCAGCCCTATAATCTGATCATTAAGTTCTTGCCTGTATCCTGCATGATCTTCATTCCAGATCACCAGATCTACCTTAAGGCCTTTCAGTCGCCAGTAAGCATGAGCTTGTACAAGCTGGCTGACAAGAGTAATATTGGCCGGATCTTCAATACGTAGAAGAACTATTGGATAATCACCTGATATTGAATATCCCCATAATCCTGACTGCCTGCGACGGTTCGCCAAAATAATACCAGAACCTGCCCTTAACGCTCTATTGTTGTAAATAAGTGAGCTGGCTAGCTGTCCGTACAGCTGTACATCTGCCTCTGTTGCATTGATCTGTGTAAGAATCAGCTGGCTGTATGTCCATGAAAACTCAAAAATCCGGTCGGTAAGCCTGTAGTCCTGGTATTTATCTGCCAGGCTAAGGGTAGTCTCCCGGTCTTTAGAAATACCGTAAACCATATCTATTACTGCAGATTCTTCCGGCTCCAGAACTATCTCATATCTTATTGACGCAATAGGGTCGAGAACAGGTCCCTGAGTTCCGGAGAGTTTTCCGGAATCTCTCAATGCTAAAGGTGCTGCAGTACTATTACCCCGGCCTATAAACTTTGATCTATCTGTCTCATATGAGACTTTTTTCGTTTCTGCACCCTGGATGGTCATCAGATGAAACATCCATGGTACCTTTTCTTCAACAGATCGTGGTCTACGGCTGCAGAGTATAGTTTGTTTGTGTTCAATTATTTCAGTCTGAACAAAAAGATTGCTAAAAGCGGGATGAAGTGCATCAGCCGGGAATGATGCAAGAACAACCTCAGCATAACTTGTTATTTCAATATTCCGTCGCGATCTGGAGAGGTTTGTAATTCTGACCCTTCTCAGTTCAATATCATCTTCAGGTGAGACTACTATTTCAGTGTGTGTATCAATATCATTATTCCTGCGGCGAAATTCAGCACGGCCTTTTGAATAAATTGCTTCATATTTCTCAGGCTTTTTAAGTGTGGGCTGATGTGATGTTGACCAGTATTCACCTGTTGATTGGTCTTTAATGTAACAAAAAATACCCCAGTTATCACTTGTAGAATCTTCGCGCCATCGTGTAACAGCCATGTCATTCCATGAACTATAGCCTCCTCCGGCATTTGTAACCATTACGTTATATCTTCCGTTTGATAAGAGATGCACTTCAGGTATGGGTGTATCCGGACTGGTTATTACCCTGACCGGCATTTCGGGTTTGGCTTGTGAAAGGCTGAACTCAATGCCTTCTGAATCGTAGGAATGATAGGCCGTTGTTTTTGGTATTCTTTCCTGTAGCAGCAAAAGGGTTGCCTGGAATAGAGGATCAGCCTCAAAACGTTTCTGCATGGGTTGATCAAGTAGCAGGTAAGCCAGAGAAAGCAGACTCATTCCCTGGTGATGCGCCATGTATGATTTTACTAAAGCTGCCGACTGACCTCTGATCAGTCTTGCTGGCGTAAGATCCATAGCTTCATAAAAACCATATTTCCCTTCCATCTTTTCAGATGACAATCTTTCAAGATTTCGGTATGCTTCTGCAGGAGATATCATTAGTGCCAGCATGGTAGCATAAGGAGCTATTACAATGTCTTCGGAGAGTCCTTGCTTCAGCCCCATTCCGGGAACTCCAAAGGCTTTGTACTGGTAGTTTAAATGGAGATCAACCAGGTTATATCCGGATTCGGAGACTCCCCATGGGATACCTCTTTGTCTTCCATATTCAATCTGTCGTTTTACAACTGACTTGTAAGTCTGATCTAGAAGTGTATTTGGATATGTAGGCATGATCAGCAGAGGCATCAGGTATTCGAACATTGATCCACTCCAGGAGAGCAGTACCTGATCACCCCCCGAGATGGTAAAGCTGCGATTCAGTGCGAACCAGCTTTCCTGAGGAACTTTCCCCTGTGCAATGGCTATAAACGTGCTAAGCCGGGCTTCTGATGCCAGCAGATCATAGAAACCTGAATCTTTGATACGCTCGTCAGCATTGTATCCGATGTTTTGCAAGTGCCGGCCCTTGTCATAAAGAAACTCATAATCAATATCTGCAAACTCTTCAGACCGCACTGCCAGATTATCAATTGTTAATATGAAATCTCTGGCAAAAGCACCTGCTCCGGAGATAAGATCTTTAACCAGAGTGAAAGAATCAAAGAGATCAGATGAAGAGTTTATACTATTTTTCTGTTTCAGGTCATTTTTAACCCTTTGCTCTATTTCTGCAAGTTCTCTGAAAGTAGGGATCTCATCCAGAAATGGAAACTCCGTCAGGAATACTTCAGCACCCTGAGTTGAGATCCATGGAGTAAGTAACTGCAGGTTCCCCAGAGCGTTTTTACATTGCTCGCTTAATTTTTTAGCCCACCATAACGATTGATCTTCAGGGTCAGGTGTAAATATGTTTTCAATTTCTTCGGCAGCATCCGTTAGTTGCTCAAGATGCAGTCTGATTACTGTCAAAGTATAAGATTCCATCTTTATAAGCAATTCAATATTTTTTTCGAAAAGCATGATCCTATCGGGCACATCCTCTTTGAAAGAACTGATTAAGATTCTCAGTGTATCGCTTATGCCGGTAAATATCCTTTTGGTAAATATTCTATGATCAGGTATTTCAAGTAGTCCGGTTTTTAATATCATCATATTTCCTGCCAGGTTGCCACTATCAACAGATGATACGTATTTCGGATGTAAAGGAGTAAGTGTCTGCGTGTCATACCAGTTATAAAAATGACCCCTATACCTTTCCAGCTTGTCCATTGAATCGAATGAATCTTTAGTTCTTTGAGCAAGATGTGGGGCATTTATATATCCAAAGTCATACGCGGCAAGGTTTGCCATTAATGACAGACCCATATTTGTAGGTGATGTTCTGTGTGCAACAATGGGATGTGGGTGTTCCTGAAAATTATCCGGAGGGAGCCAGTTGTCTTCAACACCGACAAAATCTTCAAAAAAGGCCCAGGTTTTCCGAGAAATATTCCTGAGGTATAGCTTTTGATTTTCACTTAAACTAATAGATATACTGAGAGGTTCATTGTTTATCCACCAGACTATTATCGGAGAAAAGAGCCATAACAGTGGTACAAACCAGATAAGGAGGAGGTTCTCAGGCCACCAGATGGCAAGACTAATAAACAGGATAATGGAAATAAGAGGAGAAAACCACATTGTTTTATAGGCTCCGGAAATTGACTTATTCCTGCCGTGCTCATCCATTATTGAGGGATTCCATTCGAGAAGCTTCCTGTGGGAGATAAACATTCTCCATGATGCCCGAATTATCGCATCAAGGCTGAATGCAGCTTCAAACGGGAGGCATACAAACATAAATGCCGCCTGAGCAAGATTTATGCCTGCTGACTTTGCCGATGCTTCAAGATGTTGCCTTAGAAGAACATCTTTGGGTTTATTGAAAAATCCAAAGATGGAAATTATGAGTGGGGGTCCAACAAGTAGACCTATAACAGCCAATGTCCAGAACAATGGATTGGATAATATTGTCCAGCCGGCCACCAAAAGGAGTAAGAGTGCTAAAGAGGTTACACTTCTCCTGAGATTATCGAGTATCTTCCACTTGGAAAGAACGGAAAGCGGATTTCTATGAAATTTTCCACTGTGATTCCTGACGTAAGGCAACACCCAGTTGAATATCTGCCAGTCTCCACGGATCCATCTGTGTCTGCGTTTAACATCGGTGAAATAATTTATAGGATATTCTTCAAATAACTGAACATCGCTTATCAGGCCTGATCGCGCATAGCATCCCTCCAGCAGATCATGACTCAGAATCCTGTTATCAGGGAATCTTTGATCAAAGACCCGGTTAAAAATCCCGACATCATAAATCCCTTTGCCAATAAAAGAGCCCTCACTGAAAATATCCTGATAGATGTCCGATATTGCTCTTGTATAAGGATCAATACCGGGTTCGCTTCCAAACAGGTTGGCATATCTTGAAGTTGTATTTCCTGAGATGGTTCCTACGCGTGGTTGTATTATACCATATCCTTCTTTTACCCTGTGCTTTTTCTCATCATACTTTGCCTTGTTTAAAGGATGAGCCATTGTGCCTATGAATTGACGTGCAGAATCACGCGGCATTTGGGTATCGGTATCAAGGGTTATGACATATTTTACATTTGTCAGAATCTCAGTATTTCCTTTAATTATCGAAAAATTACTTTTTGTTTCAGTAAGAAGCAGAGAGTTGAGATCAGCAAGCTTTCCTCTTTTTCGCTCAAACCCCATCCATACTCTTTCGCCAGGATTCCAGAGACGAGGTCGGTGAAAAAGGAAAAAGGTATTGCCGGGGTATTTTGCATTCAAATCCTCGATGCCCATGATGGCTTGATTGACAAGATACTCGTCTTCAGGTAGTACTTCTTTATCAGCATCAAGAAAATCAGTTAACAATCCGAAATGTAGGTTTGCATCACGATTGGCAAGGAATCTTACTTCAAGGGCTTCAATAAGAGTTTCTATGTGCTCTGAACTTATCAGCATTGATGGTATTACACAAAGCGTCCGCGATTCTGGTGGTATACCATGGGAAAAGTCCATTCTGGGGAAAAAAGCCGCAGGCTTGACGATTAGCGTAGATAGCCAGTTGATTAATGCAATTGCCGGATGGATTGCGCTTATAAAAATTATTAAGGCAATTATAGATGAAACCCATCGGCCTGTTGAAATTGTATTGCCGTTTATAAATAAGCCAACGGCTATTATACCCGTAATGATCAGGATAGAGCCAATATAAATTAACAGGCTAGTCTTTGCGCAAAGCCTTTTGAAATGTTTAATAAATGAATATCTGGTTTTTATAGCTTTTTCTAGCTTGGGCAAGCCTTTATCAACAAGATAATAGCCGACATGTGCTGCCCTGGTGTTTTCTTTGTCGTTTTTGTATCCGGCCTGTGCAAGAGAAATTGCTTTCTGAGCCACTTCATTCTCTGAAAAGATGCTTCTTCTTGCAAGGTTTTCAATTATATGTCTATAATTATCACGTGTTGTAAAATCCATTCTTCCATAGACACCATCAGGATCGTAATGCATTGTTTGTTCAACAACACTCATTGTTTCGACAAATTCTTTCCAATCCATCGATCCCATAAAACGAAGACTGTCTATACTGTTGCGTATGGATATCTGATCTGCTGCCAGCTGCTGGTTTCCCAGGTTAAAAAGTCGCTCAATACTGAGCCCTGATTCAGCAAGTTGTTGTTCGATCCATGTAAGTGGCAGAGTGAGAGCAGGGCTTTGTCCCTTTAGCCGGTGTACAAATTCGACTGCAAAAGCTGTGGTAAGTTCAGGTGAAGACCGTGCCATGTCTGCAGTCACCAGTATCAAATCCTTCGGATTTTTTTCAGTAACCGCTATCATCTTATCAGCCCAGAAATTAGCCAGGTTCCGGTCTATTGTTCTTCTGGCTACTTGTACGGCAACTCTTCTAAGGTTCTCAATAAGAGTCAATCGGAGCATGATTGGGATCGCCCATAATTCACCCAGCTTTAATGGGGTTACAGATTGATAGGCTAACACAAAACGGCTAAGGCTGTCAGGATCAACATGGCCATCGCCATGTGCTATCATTTCCAATGCGATGTCATATACCCTGGGTAAACCTTTTGAGGGCCCGTAACGAAGACGGGGCAATTCCTTGTTATAGCTTTTCGGGAGATGCTTCTTTGCATTGTGGATATGATCCTGTATAAGATAATAGTTGTCTAGTAGCCATTCAGCAGCTGGATAGATCTGACGATTCGATCTGATTACCTCGCTGATCAGGTTACGGACTTCAATTAAAACAGATTCATTCTCTGTAAGTCTCGTAAGAAGATATTGATCGCGGAAAAGGCTGGAGCTCAATGTGTGTGTGTTTGCAAGACTCTTGCCATGCTCCTCCATCTGATCGGCACTTAAAAGCTCTGATCTTAGTGGAGTCTCAATTTTGGTATTATCACTGCCAAAAATACCCCGCTTTACGCGGAGCAGGGGCTTGTTGATTCTGGCGCTGCTTTCGCTCATGTTACTAATATCAGGTTATTGAAATATTAAAAAAATACTTCTGAAAATATTTTAGGTGAAGCCATAAATAATGTGCCTCGAAAAACTATGTTTTTGATGATGCTATATAAACAAATATATATTTTAGTTTTCTGAAAACCTAATTATTGACTCGGTATGGTTGCTATGTCCCTAAAGATCTGTTTATTAGTAATGCTATTATTAAAGGATGTAAAATCCAGACCTTCAGGATATCGGTAATCTTCAAAATGGAGGGAGATCAGAATTAAATAAAATAGCTTTTGATATTATCATGAAAGAGAGGGAAGACTTGAACAGATAGTTGTAAGAGAAAAGAGAAAAGGGGACAAGGAAAGAGTATTAATTTATGTAATAGATAAAAGCTCTGATAGTCAGGGAATTTAAATAGTATATTTATTCCATAAAAAATTATTGAGATGTATGCCTCACTGAAAGGATTAATGTATCAGACCTTCATTGATCCATTGATCAATGGGTTGAGACGAAGGATTGTGGAAATGATTGCACCTGATGATGTTGTGATTGACATAGCATGTGGTACCGGGGCGTTGGCTATGGCTGTGGCTGACCATGCCAGAGATGTGACAGGCATTGACCTGTCTGAAGATATGATCATCACTGCCAGAGATGTGGCTCAAAAAAGGCGAATAATTAATATCTCATTTGAGCTGAAGGATGCGGCTGATCTGTCATGCTACTATGACAAAAGGTTTGATGTTGCTATAGCATCATTGGCAATGCACCAGTTTGATCCGCAGGTGGCAGCCAAAGTGCTGCCGGAAATGAAGCGCATTGCCAACAGGGTCATCATTGCTGACTATAACTATCCCATGAGTACCGGGCCGGCAGCATGGCTGGCTTGGGGCATAGAGCGAGCTGCAAGGGGCGACCATTACCGTAACTTCCGGAAATATAACCAGGGAGGAGGGATTGGCAGGCTGATGGAGGAGATGGGACTCCATATTGAAAGCACGGAAGTGAGAGGGCAGGGAGTATTTGTAATTGTACAAGGCACCTGACTGCGTTCAAACCATATGTCTTTGCCAGATCACCCAACAGATATTTGATGAAATCTGTGAACGAAATCACATTCCTTTGGTTATTCTGTAACAGTAAAAAATATAAACGATGAAGTATCTTATTGTAGGGGGCGTTGCCGGAGGAGCAACAACTGCTGCTCGTCTGAGACGGATTGATGAACATAGTGAAATAATAATCTTCGAAAGGGGTGAGCATATCTCTTATGCAAACTGCGGACTGCCTTATTACATTGGTGATATTATAACCGAAAGAGATAATTTGTTCGTTCAGACTCCCGAATCGTTTAGTACTCGTTTTAGACTCCAGGTGAGGAACCTGAGTGAAGTCACCGCCATTGACAGGGAGAAACAGGAGGTGACTGTAAAGGATCTTCGTGCCGGCACCACGTACACCGAGAGCTATGACAAGTTGATCCTCTCCCCGGGAGCTGAGCCTGTGAGACCTCCTTTGCCGGGAATAAACCAGGAAGGCATCTTCACACTCCGGAATGTGGCTGATACGGATCACATAAAAAAATATATAGAGACAAGGCATCCACGTCATGCCGTGGTTGTGGGTGCAGGCTTCATAGGGCTGGAGATGGCTGAGAACCTCCACAGGATCGGGATTAATGTCACCATAGTCGAGATGGCAGACCAGGTAATGACGCCGCTTGACCTCTCTATGGCATCATTGGTGCATCAGCACCTGAAGATAAATAACGTAGAGTTTTACCTTAAGTTGGCTGTCTCATCATTTGACACAGAGGATGATCGCATTGTAGTCAGGCTGAGCAGTTCCAGGGCAATAAAAGCTGACATGGTAATCTTGTCAATAGGTGTCAAACCTGACAGTCGCCTTGCCAAAGAAGCCGGGCTTGAGACAGGAAAGACAGGAGGTATACTGGTAAATGAATACCTGCAGACAACAGACAAGAATATATATGCAGTGGGTGATGCCATTGAATTCGCCAATCCGGTTACCGGATCGCAGATGATCACATACCTTGCAGGTCCGGCCAACAAGCAGGGCAGGATCTGCGCTGACAATATTGTCAGGGGCAATAAGAAGAAATATCCGGGCTCTGTTAACACTGCCATAGCCAAGGTCTTTGACATAACCGTGGCGGCTACGGGCGTATCGGGCAAGCAACTGAAGCAGCTGAATATACCTCATTTCAGCTCAATCACCCATTCATCCTCGCATGCCGGGTATTATCCGGGAGCTACCCCCATGTCTGTAAAAATATGCTTCTCTCCCTCAGACGGACGTCTCTTTGGCGCCCAGATAGTCGGTTATGACGGAGTGGACAAGCGCATTGACCTCTTCTCCGAAATCATACGCACTGGAGGCACGGTACATGATCTTGCTGAGATTGAACATGCATACGCACCGCCATATTCATCAGCTAAAGATCCGGTGAATATTGCCGGTATGGTTGCTGAGAACATCCTTGACGGTACCATGAAGATCGTGTCTTGGCGTGATGTGGCCAGAGACATATTCGGAGAGATGTTCCTGCTCGATGTACGCACCCTTGATGAATTTCGGCTCGGAACAATTGAGAAAGCAGTTCATATACCGCTTGATGAGCTGAGAGAGCATCTTGACAAGATACCACGAGACAAGAAGATCATTGTCTTTTGCGGCGTGGGCCTGCGAGCCCATGTGGCATGCAGGATACTCATGCAGAGCGGCTTTACTGAGGTTTATAACCTCTCAGGCGGGCTCAGAACCTTCGAGACAGCCACACAGAAGCAAAGCAATGAAGATATATTTGCTAACGACTATATTGGCCATGATGATAATATCTATCAGGGCAGCAAAGATAAAAAAGCTCCCGAGCCTCTCGATGAGAGCAGGATTAAGGAAGTGGATGCATGTGGGCTTCAGTGTCCGGGTCCGGTGATTAAACTGAAACAATCGATAGACCAGGTGGCCACCGGCGAGGCGGTACGCATAAAAGCCACAGATGCAGGCTTCTTTAAGGATGTGAGGGCATGGGCCAATGTCACCGGCAATGACCTGGTTGATCTGAAACAGGATGGTGGTGAAATAACGGCTATAGTACGCAAGGGAGCGCCCCTCACCATGATTGAATCACAACGTATCAGCAGCGGCACCACTCTGATATGCTTCAGCGACGACCTTGACAAGGCAATTGCAATATTCATAATTGCCAACGGGGCGATGGCATCAGGGAAGAAGGTGACCATATTTTTTACCTTCTGGGGCCTCAATGTCATTAGGCGAAAGGAGAAAGTGCCGGTAAAGACGGATTTTTATGGAAAGTTGTTTGGCAGGATGATGCCCCGGTCAAGCCGCAATCTCGGATTGTCAAAGATGAATTTGGCCGGCATGGGCAGCAGAATGATACGTTCAGTGATGGTAAGAAAGAATGTTGATTCTCTTGAGAATATGATTCAGACAGCTGTTGATAACGGTGTTGAATTGATAGCCTGTCAGATGTCAATGGATGTTATGGGTATAAAGAAAGAGGAGTTTGTTGACGGCGTGCAACTGGGTGGCGTGGCTACCTATCTGGAGCGCACTGAAGAGGCTGCACTGAACTTGTTTGTATAATTATTAACTTAGATTTTCATGTTTATGACGTCTTCTTCTCAAGGTGGCTCGGATATCACTACAGCGAAGGGCATGGGCATCTTCCTGAGTAGGTACTTATGATAAAAGCAGTATACACCTCACTTACAAAACCGGTATTGTCTCTCTATGTGAAAGCGACGTCGTGGGTCGGCCGTAGATTTTCCCCCGGAAAATTTGGTAGCTACAACAAGGCGTCATTAATTCATGAGGGACTGAATCGCACTTTCATTATTTACCTTCCCTCTTCATATCACAGATCTGTACAGATGCCATTGGTGATTGCCCTGCACGGCAGGGGAATAGACGGCAAGGGCATGATAGTGGTAACACGCAAGGGCTTTGATAAGCTGGCCGAAAGAGATGGGTTTGTTGTGGCATATCCTGATGCGATAGAGCTGAACTGGAACGATGGCAGGAGTGATCAGGAAACTGAAGATCGGGCGCACATGGAGAATATTGACGATGTGGGGTTCATCGCTGCGCTGATAGATACAATGGTACGCGATTACAATGCAGATCCAAAACGTGTTTGCGTCACAGGCATATCCAACGGCGCTATCATGTCATACCGTCTGGCGTGTGAATTATCACATAAGGTTGCAGCTATAGCTCCCGTAGATGGAAATATTCCACTGCACTTCAACCATGGGTGTTCACCGTCAAGGCACATTCCTGTTCTGGCAATAAACAACGTGGATGACCCCGTGGTACCGTTTGAAGGCGGTGAGATCTACGGGCACTCTGGCAGGGAGATGCTGGGGACGGTGTTGTCTGCGGATGACTCTGTCGGTTACTGGGTGGAAAAGAACGGGTGTTCCCCCATACCTGTAATTACTGAAGAGCCTGACAGGGACCCTGCTGATGGGACAAGAGTGACCCGGAAGGAATATGTCAACGAGGATGACGGTACCGAAGTAATCCTTTACGTTATTGATGGGGGCGGTCACACGTGGCCGGGAGGGCTGCAGTACCTGCCCGTCCGGGTCATAGGGAAGACCAGCAGGGATATTGACGCCAGCGAAGTCATATGGACATTTTTTAAAAAACAGAAACTGTGACTAAGGGGTTAAGAGACGAGATATACAGTAATCAGTATTCAACAATTAACCCGGACGAAAATCTCTACTTCGTTTTTGTTTGAGAATCTGTCTCTTTCCAGAGACCTCTCTTCTGCTTCCGCGCTTTGGCAGCGAGGCTGACGAACTCATCAGCATGCATTACGTTAGGCGGTACCGTCATGACCATGGCGTATCCCTTCTTTACCAGGTCAGCATTAACGAAGGTGCCGTCTTTGAGATAGACATATGCGAGTGTGCGGCCGTACCGGTCATACCGTGACACATCGTACTCAAGCCTTATTGTTTTACCGTCAAGCAGTTTGGTCAGGTAAGCTGTCGACTCCGCGCCGAAATATCCCTTTAGTTTCCTACCGTTGTTGCGGGGCTCGGGAGCGTCAACGCCTATCAGGCGGATCTTGATCTCTTTCCCGCTGCCATTATCCACCCTGAAGGTGTCGCCATCGACCACACGGGTGACAGTGAGCCACCTGTCAGGTCCAGTTACGGCTCTGGCAGGCTGGGCTGGCGCATGCAGCGGCAGGAGTATGAGCATTGTCAGAACCAGTTTTCTCGCTGTGAGCATAATCATGTTTAAATGATAACTGATAAAAGTATGATATAATTGCAGTATTGCAAGGAGCAAGGAGCATGCAAGGAGCAAAGCGACGAAGTCCCGAGAATCGGGAGGGCAAGGAGACAACAGTCAGCAGTCGGCAGTCGGCAGTCGGCAGTCAACAGTCGGCAGTCAGCCGTCAACCGTCAGTGAAGACTGAAGACTGAGGGCTGAAGACTGAGTGCATGGAGCACCCGGACCTGGCTTTTCTATGACCTGTATGCTTTACAGGTTTCCTTTACCCCCTCTTCGTAGGGAGTGGCCGGGGTCCCGAACCGGCCGATGAATTTTGATGAGTCAAAAAAGTAAGTGCGATCGTATTGATACATCATCTCGGGCATCTCACGCATAACTGGTATGAATAGACCGAGAGGAAAAAGCATCCACTTTGGAAGAATGGAAATCTTTGGCTGTACCCCATACTCCGAGGCTATCAGGTTGATGATCTGCCGGCCGGTAACGGGCCTACTATCGGTAGGCAAATGCCATACCTGTCCGTATGCATCAGGCGTGTTACCGAGGAGAGCTGTTGCCCTTGCAGCGTCAGGGGTAAAAGTGAATGAATGTTTGATGTCAGGACTGACAAACCACATCGGCTTCTTCCCCATGCTGATGTTCTTCAGTACCATTTGAGTGATGAAGTTGGCATTGTTGTCAGGGCCGTAGAAATCTGCAGACCGTGCTATCAGAGCCGTTAGCTTACCACTATTGACAGCTTCAAGGAGCATCTCCGCTATCTTTTTCCTCACTGCTCCCTTGCGGCTCGGAGGATTGATAGCGATATCCTCGGTCATTCCTGCAATAAAATCCTTGTCGTACATGTAGACGTTGTCGAAGAAGACAAGCTTCGCATTGTGTTTTATGCATGCCTCAATGGTGTCCCTCATCAGTGCCGGCCACTGCTCTTCCCAAATTGTTGCCTTATATTCCAGTCCTACCACAAGGTAAACTATTTTAGATCCCTCCACGGCCCTGTCAACCTCTCCGGGTTGTAACAGGTCAGCAGGGAACAGCTGATCACTATCGTTGACTTTTTTTGGATTGCGGCTTACCAGCCGTATTTTTGTGGTAAATAACGGGAGCTCCGCTGCCAGAAGCTTTCCTATCGTGCCACTGGCGCCAAGAATTGTTTGCATTATCTATATTTTGGTTTCAAAGAGTATTCAATAAAACACCTATACTCTCATAATGTTTCGGGCGAACAGTGGCAACTATTGTCGTCCGGGCTGGAGCAAGCACATATTATTTGGCTTTACCACAACAACCCTAACATCGAGCACGATTCTTCAACCCCGATGGGTTTTTCAGTCAGGTGTATCAAAGACTGATATTTAATTCAGCTTTTTCTGGAGATCATTAAATAAAAGATCCCGCCGGTGATTGCCCGGCGGGATTTGTTCTAATTGTGAGCTTTTTTATTTCCGAATTATTCTTTCGGTCGATGATTCTGAGTTTTTAACTCTTGCAGCTTCGCTTCTTGCTGCCTCGGCGGCTCTCTGCTGTGTTGCTCTCTCCTCAGATGCTCTTACCTGAGCTGCCCTGTTTTCTGCGGCGCGTGACTCAGCGGCTCTTGCCTGAGATGCTCTTTCGTCAGCAACCCTCTGCTGTGCAGCTCTCTCCTCGGATGCCCTTACCTGAGCTGCCCTGTTTTCTGCGGCGCGTGACTCAGCGGCTCTTGCCTGAG
>CAYQNT010000003.1:0-18540 GCA_964418865.1 uncultured Rikenella sp. | reverse complement strand
ATGCTCTTTCGTCAGCAACCCTCTGCTGTGCAGCTCTCTCCTCGGATGCTCTTACCTGAGCTGCCCTGTTTTCTGCAGCGCGTGACTCAGCGGCTCTTGCCTCAGCGGCCCGGCTTTCGGTTGCCCTTACCTGAGCGGCCCTGTTTTCATCAGCGCGTACATCCGTGGCCTTACTCTCTGTGACAACGGAGCTTCTGCGCGTCTGATCCCTTATTATTGCATTATTCATGTTGCTTTCGGTTGACCTGCTCACTGTGGCAGGGGCCCTTCTGCCTGCTTCGATTTCCCCAGCATTCTTTTTCTCTAACTCTGAGCCGTTGACCGGCCTTCTCGCATCTGTGCTGGCAGCGGACCTTCTCGCATCTGTGCTGGCAGCGGGCCTTCTCGCATCTGTGCTGGCATCTGACCTTCTTCCATCTACACTGGCAGCTGGAGCAGTTCCGCTGACCGACTGCGACGGGGTCTCACGCCTC
The DNA here is from genome assembly GCA_964418865.1 of uncultured Rikenella sp. Taxonomy (GTDB): domain Bacteria; phylum Bacteroidota; class Bacteroidia; order Bacteroidales; family VadinHA17; genus SR-FBR-E99. Next base: position 18,067 of record CAYQNT010000003.1, on the reverse strand, counting down.
ATTCTGGCTTCTACAGGATCCTGGCTGCGCGTGCCGCTTACAACGGCTTCGCGTGTTCTCCGGGAGAGCTCTACACCCTCAGTCCTTAACTCAGGGCGCGAGTAGGTCTGCCTGTAGTTACCCTCGGCTATCCGGTGGCTCACCTGTGGCGACTGCTGGCGTACACTGTGGTAGTAGAAGTCGTTGTACCTGCTGTACCTATATATGTTGCTTTGATTGTAGTACCTGTAGTAGTGATTATTCCATCCTGAGTGGTACCCGTAGTAGTAGTCCCAGTAGTAAGGACTCCAGGGAGCCCAGTACTCCGGATAATAACCCCAGTACCATGAGGAGCTCCATCCCACGTAGTGAGGGTTGTAGATGTACATCACCACCGGCCAGTCCCAGAGGTCATTGTAGTAGTTGTTGATCACGGTAACATTACCGTAGTAGCTCGGGCCATTGTAGTATCTGAATTTATTCTTTATGTTGTTCCCGGGCTCTATGATGTAGTTCCTTCCGTAGAGAGCAACATCACCAATTATCTGTATCATCACCTTATTCCTGCGTAGCTTTTCCACGGTTATAACCGCCACATCCTGGTACTCATTACGACCGAGGATGGCGCGCAGCACTATGTTGTGCACCCTGCCGTCCCTATAGTCAGATACGGTGATGTAATCAACCCTGTAGTCGCGATTCAGGTCAAGGTTGTTGACCCTCGAGTCCAGATCGTTGAGCCCTCTTTCAAATGCCTCAAGTGTTCTGGAATTGCGGAACAGGTCCATTACCGCGTAGAGATTTAGATTGTCACCCGGGAGACCCAGGTACTCCTTCGGATAGTTCTGTGCCCCGACTGTTGTCGTTAAGGCTGTCAGAACTGCGAGGACCGATGTGATAATTAACTTTTTCATCTCTTTTGTTTTTATGAAGATCTTCTCTTCACAATCATCAATGCAAAGGGTGTGCCAAAAATAACGCAGACCATCATAGAATGAGGCTCGCATGATGTTTCTTGTAAGATGTATGATGTGTGCCTGAAATGATTGACAATGACATTACTTTTAGACAGACATGGCCTTTTTCTGCCGGCAAGTCTCTATTTTACGTAGTTGACGATCTCTTCAGTAGTTTTACGTGATGTTGCCCCAGCAATGGCACTGGATTTTATTTTCCTTTGAATTTGACCCTTTCCTCCCGGCATATTTTCTTCATCAGTCGTCTGGCTGAAAGGATAGATGTAGGGAGGCCGCCACCCGGTTCCACCCACTGTCCGCACATGTTGTAACCATTCAGTCCGGGTACCGTCTGCGGCATCGGTTTCATCATCGTATAGGCATTATCCGGGGTTATAAGCCATCCTTCGAACGAACCCTTCCAGTTGCCGGTGTAACGCTCGAAGGTGAGCGGTGTGGCTACATCAGTAACCTCTATTTCTTCGCTGATTCCCGGGAACCGCTGCTCAAGAAGACTGATAACCTGCTTTAGAACCTCTTCTTTCTTCTGAAGATAGAGGGTACGGTCTTCTGCCAGTTTCTTCCAGTAATCATAATCAGATTCAAACATGATTGTGACGGAGGTCTTGCCCTCCGGGGCAAGTGTGGGGTCCTGATTATAGATATGCACCGGCATCCTCTCACGCATCTTATCCGCCAGCATCACAGGCTCCCTGAGCTGGAAGCTGAATCCTGACACTGATAACGGCAGTTCATCGAACCGGCGGTTGACACCTAGTGCGATGAAAAGCAGCGGATGGAACAGAGGCCATTTCTCATAAGGCTCACGCGTCTTTTTATCAAGGTACTTGCCGTCGAGCATGTCAAAAAGTGTAGCATGACCGTCAGCAGCCGAGATCACCCTGTCAGCCAGTATCTCAGTACCGTCTACCAGCCTGATACCGGTAGCCCTGCCATCGGCTGTCAGTATTCTGGCAACTTTACTGTTATACTTTATCTCACCGCCCAGTTCCCTGTAACGTGCTTCCAGGGCTTCCGAAATTGGCATGGATCCGCCGATGGGGTATCCGGCGTCGCGCTGGTAGAGCCAGGCGAAGGTGAAGAGCATGAAAAGCATTGAGAACTCAGGTATCCATATCTCCCTGAAAGCCTCTCTGAGAAGGGGATCCCTGAAGCGGCTGGCAAAGGCCCCACCGGTGATATTTATCCACTTTCTGAACTTTTTCCCCTGTGCCATGAAAAGAAAGGCAACCCTGGCAGTTTTACGGAGCCTCTTGATAAGAGGTTCATTGTCGTCAGGGAAGCTAAGCGAGTTGCACATGCGAATACCGTCAATAAACTCCCTGATGGTATGCTCATCCTGAGGTGAGAGTTCAAGCAGGTGTCTCTCAAGATTATCAATATCGGCATGGAAGATCACGCTGCGGCCGTCAGACCCCTCACAACGGGTGTATTCAGGTGCATAGATGAACTCCCTGTTCTGGGTTATCCCCATTGTCTTCCACATCTCATTATAGGGACTCCCGGCAGATGATCCCACCAGCCAGTGAATGCAGGCGTCGAAGGTATAACCCTTCCGCTTCCACGAAGTACACAATCCGCCAGGCTGGCTATGCATCTCGTAAATAAGGGTTTTAAAGCCGTTCAGACGGCCATAAACGCCGGCAGCAAGTCCGGCAAAGCCTGCTCCAATGATAATCACGGATTTTTCTTTCGCTGCCATAAGTGAGTAATAAAGGTGTGCATATCAAAGATAGTCAACAAATAAATAGATGAATTTAAAGTCAGAGGCAGATGTAAATAAAATTCTAAATATAGGTTGCAATTAAAAAAACAGTTGGATATTTACATGAAGAAAGGGATAACCCCAGTTGATATAAGAGTAATTGGATATGAAAAACCAGTTTTACGATTTTAAGGCGAAGACCTTGCAGGGCAAGGAGATAGGAATGGATAGCTACAAGGGGAAGACGGTTCTTGTAGTTAATACTGCCAGTAAGTGTGGTTTAACACCTCAGTATGAAGGGTTGGAGGCTATGTACAGGAAGCATAAAGATAACGGACTGGTGATTCTTGGCTTTCCTTCGAACCAGTTTGCAAACCAGGAGCCTGGCGATGAGAAATCGATTGCTGAAGGTTGTCTGCTTAACTACGGAGTCACCTTTCCGATGTTCTCAAAGATTGATGTTAATGGTCCGGATGCACATCCGATCTATAAATATCTGAGGCGCAAGCTGCCGGGTGTTTTTAGCAGCAAGATCAAGTGGAACTTCACCAAGTTTCTCATTGATTCTGAAGGACGGCCTGTGAAGAGATTCTCACCGGTGACAAAACCTGAGAAGATAGAGGAATACCTGGAAAAGAAGATTTTGAAGAAGTAAGACTACTATTAAGGTCTAGGCCTTGCCGTCTTGCTAGCGTCTGAACCTGCTCTTACCTGGTCGTGGGCGAGAGGCGCGTTTATCCGTTGTCTCACTATGGATTCCTGCGATGAAGTCAGGCAGGGGAGCCCGATAGACCTGATATCCAATGAGTTTCTCAATGCGTTCCAGCTTGTACATGTCGGCCCTGTTGACCAGAGTGATCGCCACTCCTGTGGTTTCAGCCCTGGCGGTGCGTCCCACGCGGTGCACATAATCCTCCGCATCCGATGGAGCATCGTAGTTGACCACAAGATTGATATCCTTGATGTCTATGCCACGGCTGAGGACGTCGGTGGCTACCAGCACGCGTGTATGACGTGACCGGAAGCGCAGCAGTGTCTCCTCTCGCGCTTTCTGCTCCAGGTCTGAGGATATGCCTTCAACGGTGTAATCGCGTGAGCGGAGCCCTCTTACTATCTCACTAACCTTTTTCTTCGTTGAGCTGAAGACGAGGATACTGTGATATTCGGGTTTGTCAGCGAGGAGGCTGTTCAGCAGCGGCAGTTTCTGGTTATCTTCAAGCAGGTATACTGCCTGCAGCACCCCTTCGGCCGGCTTTGATATCTCAATCGAAATCTCTTCGGGATTTTTCGTGATATGTTTTGAGAGCGACCGGATCTTTGGAGGCATTGTGGCGCTGAACATGAGTGTCTGGCGCTTTTTAGGGACGAATGATATGATCTTCATGATGTCATCGTGGAAACCAATGTCGAGCATCCGGTCAGCCTCATCAAGTATCAGCACCCGCACCTCAGAGAAATTCACATATCCGAGGTTGAGGTGCGAGATGAGCCGTCCGGGGGTTGCTACAATGATATCTGCCCCCCGTGTCAGCGCTGCCCTCTCCTGATCCCAGGCGCTGCCTTCGCCTCCGCCGTAGACAGCCAGGGAAGTAATATTCAGCGTATAGGCCAGCCCCTGTATCTGCTGGTCTATCTGCAGTGCCAGCTCCCGTGTCGGGACGAGAATCAGGGTATGGGTATGAGAAGGGCGGTTATAAGCAATGTCATTCATCACCGGAAGGAGGTAGGCGGCCGTTTTTCCCGTACCGGTCTGAGCGCACCCTATCAGGTCACGGCCTTCAAGGATGAAGGGAATGGCTTTCTCCTGTATGGGCGTGGTCTCAGTGAAGCCCATATATTCAATGGCATCAAGAATATCGGGGTCCAGGTCCAGCTCGTCGAATGTCATATATATCAGTGTAATAATGTTGTTGGTAGAGGCAACAAAATTAGTAAAATTAAGGTGAAATTGACAGCACCCGGGCAAGGTATCCGGGTTTTTTGTAAATTGCGGTAAATACACATTCAAAGATGAAAGCCAGGATAATAATTTTATTATTGGTCGCGCTGGTTGCAGGAAGCCAGGCTGAAGGACAGAAGAAAGGCAAGATGGTTACCGTAGCAGGCACAGTGACTGATATCACCCTTAAGCCTGTCTCCGGAGCCCTGATAGTCGTTGACGGACAGGAAACCGGGATTAAAACCAAGGGAAACGGAACCTACAGGATAAAGATAAGACCCAATACCATCAGCGTGGCGGCCTATACCTCAAACCTGGGCTCAGCACTGACCCTTTTTGAAGGTCAGACAGTCATAGATTTTGTACTTGACGGTAAGGAAGCAATTAAAAACTTCGTCCTGGAAATGGACGAGGGGGATAGGCAGATTGATGTGGGTTACAGAACCGTGAGGAAAAAAGATCTGACAACCAGTGTCGGATACATAAATGGCCAGGATGACGTATATGCCTCATATACAAATATATATGATATGATCCGTGGAAGGGTCCCCGGTGTCCAGGTGACAGGTAACAAGATAACTATTAGAGGAATTGTCTCGATCAATTCCAGCACTGATCCTCTCTTTGTTGTTGACGGCGCTGTCGTTGGTTCCATTGATAACATCAACCCGCGACAGGTCAAGTCGATCAGCGTACTGAAAGGTTCCGACGCATCAATTTATGGCTCAAGGGGTGCGGGCGGAGTAATACTGATCACCCTGGTGGGTGCAGGGAGGTAGCTGACACTTTTTCCCATTAATTGACTTTAACCCTTAATCTGATGGTAAATTGCCAGCTAATACTGTTCTAAAATCTGAATCAACCTCTTTTTTCATGAGAATCAAAGGCTTTGCCGCTTTGGCAGCAGTATCAATATCATTGCTTTCCGTTTCCTGTTCGGATACTGTCAAAACTGTTGCCTCGTCTGATGGGTGGCCGGTAATAAAATCATATGATAAGGATCACCTCTGCCAGATTGCTTTGCCTCTTGGGGGAATTGGTACGGGGACAGTCTCACTTGCGGGAAATGGCGAGCTGAGGGACTGGAACGTAACGGAAAGGCCTTCCAAAGGATCAACCACAGCTGGGAACCCTGCAGATGCTACTTTTTTTGCAATCTACGCCAGAACAGTAGGCTCTGAAGCTGTTGTAAAGGCCCTGGCCGGCCCTGCCTGCAGAGAGGAGGGTAGGAATGCAGGGGGAGTATCTGACCTGCTGAACGGTTTGCCGCGCTTTGCCAGTGCCTCGTTTGATGCTGCCTTCCCGTTCGGACAGGTACACCTTTCTGACAGTGAAATGCCGGTTGATGTGACCATCAAAGCATTCAACCCGCTGGTGCCAGGCGAGCCGGAGGTCAGCGGCCTGCCGGTTGCAGTCCTTTATTTTGAAGTAAAGAATAAAACAATTAATGACGTGATTGTGTCAGTCTGTGGCACCATGAGGAACTTCCTGGGCGATAAAAGGAGCGAGCCATGGATGAACCTCATTGGCGGTGATGGGAGTTGCCCGGGGATCAACCTCACAGGTGGTGAAGGTAGCGAGACGGGGATTAAACTCAACGGAGAAGGAAAACCTGCAGGCTCAAGGCAAACTAAGAATGATTATATCTTTTACAGAGACATAAAGGGACTATACATCTCTTCCGTGAGCGGTGAAGAAAACGGCCATGCCCTTGGTACCATGGCACTCTCAACGGCTGGAGAGGATAGCGTCACTTGGAGGACCGGATCTGCAATGGCTGACCTGCCCGGTGCCATTAAGGATATCATTGATGACTTCAGCAGTGACGGAGAACTCACACAATCGCATATAGCTCATGACGGGCAGCCATTGGCTTCACTGGCTATAAAGGATACAATAGGGCCCGGGCAAAGCAGATATTACAGATTCATAATTTCATGGCATTTCCCTGAGAGGGCAGACCCCCGTGGAGAGGGGAATGCAGGGAATTATTATACGGGCGACTTTAATAATGCATGGGATGTTGCAAAGAAAATCATACCGTACATACCTTTGCTTGAGGCGAATACACTCATGTTCGTGAGAACGCTTATTGATACCGATCTTCCTAAGCCTGTTCTGGAGGCTGCACTTTTTAATCTGAGTGCCTTACGGTCGCCTTCGCTTTACCGCTCTGCTGACGGGAAAATGCACGGCTGGGAAGGATTTATGAATGAAGCAAACTCCTGCCATGGTTCCTGGGCATCCGGATGGAGCAATGAACAGGCAACCTCTTTCCTGTTTGGCAAGCTTGCCAGATCAATGAGAGAAATTGAATTTGATGTTGCCAGCGACAGCGTGAAGGGAATAACGGGACAGGGAGCATCATCCGGACATGAATATGTGGCAGCAGCATTGATGTTTTCTGAAGGACGTTCTAAAGATGGCGTGAAGGTCATCGCTAAAATAAGAGCCAGATACGACGGGTTCAGCGGAAACCCTTTCGGTGAGTCTGAATGTCTCTGCCAGAGCGCAGGGTCAATGGCAGCATGGGCATCGGTAATTGCAATTACCCGGTTCAACTATTCCGCCGTGGATGAATCATTTCAGATAAGGTCTTCTGAAGGAACCACATTCTGGTCAAATGGTTACGCGTGGGGTGAATCTGTTGTGACAGGCGGAAGAGGTGTGAAGGAGATTAAAATAAGCGTTTACGGTGGAGAGCTGCGATTAAGGAAGATCATTCTGTACGGATTTGGCGAACGTGTTATTTCAACGAACGCTGTAGTAATAAACAGCGGAGAAGAGTCAATATTTTCAGTGATTCCCTTTGCAAAAGGTAAGCAGAATTAACTGAGGGGTCAATAACGTATTGACCTTTGGCGTGGCAACCAGTGAAGACAGTGCTATGGGATATAAAAAAACCCCGTGTCAAACACGGGGTTTTGATTATTAGAATCATCTTGTCATTATCTCGGACCTACATATACAAGAGTATCTGTACAACCCCTGTTCTTAGGCGTTGCAGTACCCCATTCAACGCTCCAGAAGAATGTCTTGGATGCAGCATCATAGCGGCTGTCATAGCCGGGAACCATGATGAATGCTGCTCCCTGAACATTATCAATAAGCGTGATCGGATATGGCGAGGTGCCACCGGATTTGTCAACCATGATTGTCCATGGTTCAATGCCGCCAACGTTACTGCCGTTAGCCCAGACCTGTACCCTGTCCATTTTGACTGCGTTGCCGCTGACAGTACTGAGTTTGTAATCCTGATTCTTGAACCAGCCTTCGAGGCCGGTGAGATCGCCGGGTCTCATAACGAAGCCTTTCATCTTGTACTTGCCGTCGAACTCATTCCTAGCAAGGACTCTCACGAGCCTGATGCTATTGTTACCGCTGATGATAAGGTCATTATTCACGGCCGTAATCTTCACGGGCATGAGATAGAAGGTAGTCACGGGGTTAGGAACCTTTGCGGCATCTATAGCAAATTCCCATTCTACTTCCCTCTGACCTGCAGGTATGGTAACCTCAAGTGAGGATGCGTTAATGGCACTTGCAGGAACTTCTACAGCAGCTGCTGCCCCGGTGAGGCCTCTGGAGGTATTATAAGCTGCTACGAGAGCATTGTCGATAGCCAGAGTGATCTTGGTATCCTTGCTTAAGGTGTTAACCGAAGTGAGGTTCAGTCTGAGTGAGAATTCTGCAGGTTTGGTGGGGTCGATAATTTCCCTTCCCACAGTACCCGTTGAAGCATTTATTGCCTCATTGAATTCCGCTACACCGGGTACACTGCCGAAATCACCAACGAAATCTTCAAGATCTTTCAGACATGATGTAAGAGACATTGTCAGAAGAACCAGAAGCGATAACAGTTTTATACTTATATTTTTCATTTTCAGTATTTTTTATTGTTTAATAATCGTATCCGATTGTTTTAGGTGCAGTATCCCAGAATACTCTGGCGTCAAATGGGTATGAACTGGTGTTGAATGTAACGCCATTTTTCTGAATCTGAGCATTAATGGCTGCCATTGCTGAAGCCTCATTAGTGTTAATGTCAGCCTGAGGATAGGGCCATATTCTTGGAATCTGCCTCCTGATGACACCACCCGGATAGTAGCTCAACATCTCCCTTAACGGGTCTTGAACCGGGTCATTAATAAATGTAGGATGTTTCGGGTTAGGATAGCCGGTACGACGATAGTCACTGTAAGATTCGAACATGTTCAGGAAGTAGTTGGCAATATACTTCTGGTCAATAATCCTCTTTACCTGCTCTTCTGTTGACCATGCTCCGTTCCATGCTATATTGACACTGGTAATGTATGGAGTGACATCAGCTGAGGGTACTTTTGCAGCCGCCATTGAGGCAGTGATACCGGCCTCATAAGCTGCCTGTGCAGTAACGGTAGTGATAATGCCGCGTGCAGCAGCCTCAGCCTGAAGAAAGTAAGCTTCCGAACCAATCATGATGACAGCCCTGTCAAGAGCGCCGTTACCATCTTTGACACGGTTAACTACCTTCGCATCTTCTGCAATGAAGACCCATGAGTAGTTGCCTGCCACAGTGGAATTGGGCTGAGACTCAAGGTCACCGTCAACGCCAAGAACCCTTGAGATGAGGGTACCTGCCGGTACGGCCGATGCAGGAGCAAAGAAGTACTTCTCAAGGCGCGGATCAGCAAGTGAGACAAGCTTTTCATGGAAATAAGTGTTAAGAACATACTGTGTGTTGGCAGTTGTAACGGTACCGCTGAAGCTTTTCCCATAGGAATTCCACCATGGATTGGTTTTACCGTCTGATGAAGAATAGCCCGGGTTGATACTCACATTTGCAGTGATAAAGCCATGAGAAACGGTATTGTCCATCATTGCTTTAAGTTCAGCAGGTGTCTTTACATTGGTAAGCCTTATTACAAGCCTCAGCTTAAGAGTATTTGCAAATTGCTTCCACTTTGTAAAATTGCCTGAGTAAACAATATCACTGGCAGCTTTAAAAGTGTAAATAGGGTTCGTCTTTGCGTCAGGGGCATTAACTGCATTGTCAAAAGTAGTGATTGCATTGTCCAGTCTGCTGATCAGGTCAAGCCATATTGTTGCAGCATCGTCATACTTAGGAGTAAGGGTCAGATCAGGCTGGCATGCCTCTGAATACGGAACATCACCGTAGCAGTCAATCAGGCGGGCGTAATACCATGCATCCACAACATCTGTTATTGCCGGGAAGAGAACATTATCGCCTGAATTGGCTCTGATAAATCTGGTGTCAGTAAGCTGTTCAGTATAATAGTTATTGACGGCGGTGCCGCTATTGAACAGGTTCAGGGTCTGGGCTGTAACTTCGTATTTTTTAATATCATACCATCCTGACCATCCGCCACCGTGGTACCAGTATCCCATCCATGCTCCTGTTGTGGTGGTAAGTCCCGGAACATCAGCTGCCCAGGATTTGAGAACCCCCGGCAGAATCAGGTCGGGGTTGGCTTTGGTAGCATCATTTGGGTTTTGGTTTATATCAAGCCATTTTTCACAACTTGAAAACCCGATAGTCGCTACAGCTATTAAGAGTATAATTAACTTTTTCATATTCTTTCTTAATTTATCTATAGTTTATTAGAAGGATACTGTTACGTTAAACCCGTATGTCCTTGTTGCAGGAGTCTGATCACTGGTTGAGCGTCCAACATCGTTGCCGGTTCCTGTGCCAAATTCCGGGTCTGTATAGAGGTTGTTCTTAGGCAGGAACATAAAGAGGTTTCTGCCAACAACACCAACGGAGAGTCCTTTGACGACGTTATTTGTAAAGCCCAGAAATGATTGAGGAACATCATATGTAAGTGATACCTCGCGGACCTTCCATACAGCTGCACTGTTGACAGCGTAGTAGCTGAGGTTTCTCATCGTGCTTGTCCAGAATGCAGCGCCTCCGTCCTGAATTGTAATATTCGTGTTGGGGGTGTAAACCGGGTCTTCAGCTGTCCCTGTGTTTATCACTGAGTTCGGGAATACGAATCTTTCACGTCCGGTGACGGCAGAAAATTCTCCTACGCCGGCGAAAAGAAGGTCATAATACAGGTCGGAACGGAAGATATGTCCACCGCGATAATCCGCACTGATGGCCAGTGAGAGGTTTTTCCAGCTGAAGCTTGACTGAAGACCTATAAGATGTTTGGGTACAGTCTGTCCTCTTGGCACGGTCTGAGCATCAATCGTCGGCATTCCTGTCACGCCATCAACAATGACTCTTCCCTGCGGGTCACGTGTAAACTGAGTAACCTTGATTGTCGGGAAGGGCATGCCCTGTATGGCATACACAGTGTTGCCAAGGCTGATTTCGTCAAGATCACCGGCAAGTGAGACAACCTTATTATACCAGTATGCATAGTTGGCATTGAAATCCCATCTCCAGTTGGGGGTAGCTATAGGAGTGGTCTTGAGTTCAAACTCAAGTCCCTTGTTAAGCATCTCTCCGGCATTAATTTTGGAGTTTGTGTATCCAGTGGCACTTGACACCGTCATATTAACCGTCTGGTTGGTGGTGTTTGTCTGGTAAGCTGTGATGCCTGTGCTAATGCGGTTGTTCAGGAAGCTGATATCCAAGCCGATCTCCCTTGAGAGTGTGAACTCAGGCTCAATATACCTGTTGTTAAGTGTATTCCCTACCGTGTAAGCTGAAAGGCTTCCGAAGGGGAAGTTACTTGCCACACCAAATGTATTCTCAAGAGAATAGACTCCAATGTTGATTGAACCAACCTTTGATACACCGCCTCTTAATTTCATGTAGTTGATGAGGTCGCCTTTAATGCCCGGTATAAGTTCAGAAAGGATGATTGATGCATCAACACCCGGGTAGAAGAATGACCACTGGCTGGGGTCGAGAAGGCTCGACCAGTCATTTCTGCCTGATGCGTGCAGGTAAGCAAGATTCTTGTAACCAATGGTTAAATCTCCAAAGAGACCGATATTTCTTGACTGATTCCAGCTTGCTGATCCACCAAGCTCGCCAACGCGGTTCTTAATATTAAAGAAGTCATCAATTTCAAGGGTGGCAGCAACGTGCTCGCCGCTCTTTCCAAAGCTGTCTCTGGTTGTTACACCGGCTATGGCCCTTACGGAAATGTCATTGAACTTGTGCTCAACTGTCATGAGAGCATCAGTAGTGAACCTGAATCCCATATTTTCACCAACGGTGTAGGCTGACAGGTTTTTGGTACGGCTTACACTACGCCCGTTCAGAGTGTACATAAGAAGTCCGTAAGGACTATATGTGCGAGAAAAATTCTTGTTCTCATATCTTAAGAAGTTAGGGGCTATTGAACCTTTGACCTCAAATTTGAGCCACTTGGTGACCTTCTGCTCAAGAGTTACAATGCCGGTGAAGTAGTCTCTCCTTGTTTCCTGCCTCAGCCTTTCAAGTTGTTCGTAAGGGTTCGGATAGTATGCATTATAATAATGATCTATATCGGCCCAGTTTGTGACAGGGTTTCCGTCTGTATCATAATATTTACCACTCCAGTCTTTGTACGAGGTAAGAGGAATCTGCATCGGGGTGTTAAGGACGTTCCAGTATACACCTGACCTTGAGACATCGGTAGTACGAATGGTGTAGTTGACACTTGCACTGGCGGTAAAGCCTTTGTAAGTCTTTGACCCGTTGAAACGGAACACATTACGACGTGCTTCATCTCCGGGAACAACACCTTTTATTTTTACATCCTGAACTGCAATATAGATGGTACTTGATTCATTACCTGATGAGAATGAGACATCATTCTGAAAAGTGATGCCTGTATCCCAGAAATCACCTAACTCATTCGGACGGGCAGAATATTGAACCATTTGTTTTTCGCCATTCTCATCCGGAAGACCGATCTGTCTCATGGTACCGTCAAACTCGTCTCCCCAGCACTGGTTTTCGAAAGGTTCATAGTTTGGGTTACCATAATTATCAGATCCGGAACCTGAACCAAATCGATTCTGCAGACTTGGGAAGTAGGAGACCTTGTCAAAGGTTACAGTGCTGCTGACCTGGATTGAGGTCTTGTCACGTGAACCTGCTTTAGTGGTGACGATGATAACACCGTTTGCAGCTTCTGAACCGTAGAGAGCAGCAGCGTTACCGCCTTTCAATACGTTCATGCTTGCAATGTCATTCGGGTTTATGGTTGAGAGGTAGGCAAGGTTCACAGGAATGCCGTCAAGGACGAGCAGAGCCTGGTTGTTGCCCAGGAATGAACGGTTTCCTCTCAGCACAACCCTGACATCAGGGTTAACACTGGCGTTGACAGTATTAATCTGCAGACCGGCAATTTTTCCGGCCATAGCTGATGCTGCGTCGGTAGCTTTAGCCTGCGTAATTAATTCGTTGTCAATTGTGGTAATGGCTGAACCGATCTCATTCGCATTACGCTTGATACCAAATGCTGACACAATGACTTCATTCAGACCGACCATGTCTGTTGCAAGTGCTGCGTCTATGACATTGCGTCCTGAGATCTCAACCTCAATTGTTTTCATGCCGATGAAGCTGAAAACAATGGTTCTGGCACTCTCTGGTGCATTTAATGAGTATTTACCGTATACGTCGGTAAGGGTGCCTATTGATGTCCCTTTAACCTGAACGGTAACACCCGGCAGTGGATCCCTCCCCTCATCGGCGGAGGTAACAGTGCCTGTAATGACTTTCGTCTGCCCTATAAGTGTGGTCACACTTAATACAAGCAAACCAATCAACAGTGAAAGTTTCTTCATACTAGTTTGGTTTTTAGTTTTAAGTTAGCGCTGCAAAGGAAAGAAAATATCATTGGTAGCATATGACAATACCAATTTCTTAATGATTTATTTATCATGTTATATAACATTGAAAATTCGACTTGTAAGTATCTCTTCTCTAGGAGCCTTGGGCAGTAGGGCTATATTGAAAATTTTCAAGATTTCGTAAATTGAGTGAAATTATGGCTGTTTTGATTCACGAATTGATGTTTCGGTTTGGCGAAAATCGGCATTTTTCATTCAAATCATAACACTTGAGATAAATACTAAGGATGCAATCTAAAATAAAAGCGCAGGGTTTTATTCCCTGCGCCTCCTAATAAATATTCTGTGCTCTTTGCTCCGAACTCCATGCTCCGAGCCCCTTGCTCCAAGCTCCAAGCTCCGAGCCCCTTGCTCCAAGCTCCAAGCTCCGAGCCCCTTGCTCCTTGCTCCATGCTATTACCTGCGTGACGAGAGGCTGCTGTTTTCCGTGCTTTTAGAGTCGCAGGGGCGATTAACGTATAGTGCTCCTCAGCAGCTTCAGGTTAGTCTCCAGGGCATCGAGATAGATAAGGGACCATGATCTGGTAGTGGACACAAAATTCTGTTTTGTCCACTCATTTACCGACTCACCGGGAAGGTCGCTGTATCCGAGGATTAACGGGCTCGCACTTGCAAGCTCTTCATTACCAGCGGTCTTTCCCAGCATTCTGATAAAATCTTTTAACCCGGCCTGTAATCTTGTATCAAGAGAGGGGTCTTTCCCTTGGGTCGACAGTGCACCGGATGCAACATCAGCCCATTCAAGCCTGGGGTAATTCCACGGATCAGCGTTCCAGTCATCTTCGGTCATCCCTTCTCTGGAAAAGATGTCAGACTGGTAATCATCTATGGTCACCAGCAGATTGTTAATCTTCGCGTCGACAGCGGTCCCGCTTGCTGAAGCCGTTATTTTATCTATGGCCATCTCCAGTCTGTTATAGTTCCGCGACAGCTGCAGGCTGTCGTCCATCCGCTCCTTTGAGACACCCAGTGAAAGAAGAACAGAGATGACTGATATCCCTGACAGAAGTAAAAGTACATAAACAGTGTTATGGATATTGAAGTTCTTGTTCTTCCCTGTAACAATAAGGAAGACCGGCAGAAATACAACATATGGAAAGGGCAGGGAGATTATCAATCCTATTCCGGCATAGGGCCAGTGCATAATCTTGAAGAGCATGCTGCCAAACACCACAAAGCATGTAAGCCAGGTAACAATGTATAGAGCCAGATTATGCCTGCTTCCCTCGGCCTTATAATGATTGGTAAGGGCAAGGGGAAGGAAAACAAATATTAGCATAGCCATCCCAAGTATCAGCATAATAGCTGCTCCGGGCCAGTGGTTCACTTTTAATATTCCACCTAGAAATACAATCATGGTTGTTGCCAGTCCTGTTAAATATATTTTCTGTTTCATCATATTCTGTTTTACTGGTTATTAATTTCCCGACACAGCTGATAAGGCAATAGATTCAGCTGTAAGAATGCCGTTCTTCATTAGTCCCAGCATGTGAAGGGCTGACATCAGTGAGATCATTTCACTACCGGTGCCTGTTGCGGCCAGGTAGACGGTAGGTTCAAGAAGTTCTTCAAATTGCATGGTCTCACCGGCAGGGATGACTCCTGTCAGGTATCCGGAATACTCTTTCAGGGCATTGTCGAGCCCTGAGCGCGAGCTGGCTCCTTCTTCCAGGAAGTTGCTGAAAGGCATAGTATGGAATGGACTTTGCAGCTTCCCGAACTGAATTTCAGGCCCATGCTCAGTCTGTATGATCTGATTGGTGATAACTGCAGGCGCTGCTGGTTGGCCTTCGCCTTCTGATATCATATCTGCTTCCAGGGCATTAATGACCTGGAGCAGTTCGCTGGTCTTCGTATCTATCTGATTAAGAACAGGCAAAACGTTTGTGTCGGTGCAATTATTCATGAATGACTGGTTTTTGTCAGCCAGATAATTGAACATCGCTTTCTGTTCACTCTGGTGCGGGTAAAATCCTTCATCATAGTATCTCTGCACGTTAAGGCTTATCAGTAGAGAAGGTACGCCAATCGCGAGAGCCCCGATGACCATATAGATAAATTTGGAGCTGACATGCTCGTCATCTTTCCAGGATATCCATGTGTACCATGGAAAAACCACAAAAAAGATGAGGGCGAGTCCGACTGACAGTAGCATCGCTGCCATGGGCCAGTGCTGTATTTTAAAGAGAATTCCCAGGATGTAACAGATCAGGCCAGCCGATCCTAGGATATAGACTATCTTTTTCGACCTGTTTTCCTGATCTTTAAGCTTGCTGAGAAGCAAGGCAGGGACAAAGGTAAAGATACCTGACATTGAGGCAAGAGCCAGTATCAATCCGGCCATTGGCCAGTGCTGTACCTTATAGACGATTCCTGCTATGAATAGTACGCCTGTAACGAAGGCTGAGATGTAGAGGAAGAGTCTCTTTGCGTTGTGTGTCTCCTTCCATAGCACAGTCAGTGCAGATGGCATGAAGACGAACGCAAGTAACAAGGCTCCAAGGGTAAGAATTATGCCTGCCCAAGGCCAGTGCATGATCTTGAACAGCGCGGCAAAGCCAAGCATGACTGTGCCGGCTACGCCTGAAATCTTCATCGTGTTTTTCATTTGTCTGTATTTAGTATCAACGGCATAAAGTGTCTCTTCCTGTATCTCTTTTAGCCTGCGTACTCCCATCTTCTTCCTGACGGCAGCATAGGCATCATGGAATTCCAGTCCTTTCCCCATCTCATGTTCAACATCGCAGCAGATATGATCCGTCAGCTCAGCAGCGAGGTGTGAGTAGGTGATCTCCTGCCTGTCAACATCTCGGCTGATCTCGGCATAATTCTGCAGGCTCAGCTCAGGCATGACTCAGTCCAGGCTGCGCGTTAATGATACTCTGAAGGGAATCGATGAACTCCTTCAGCTCCGTGATCTTCTCGGCGACCACAGAGTGACCCTTTTCGGTGAGCGAGTAATAGATCCGGATACGGTTGTTGTAGTTCGCTGATTCATTGACCAGAACCCCCTCGTTCTCTAGCTTGTGGAGGATAGGGTAGAGGGCTCCGTAAGTGAGCTTTATCCTTCCGTTGGTAATCTCCTCAACCTTTCGTGTTATCTCATAGCCGTACATGCGGCCATTCTCCTCAAGCAGCTTCAGAACTATAGTCTTGAGGGAGCCCTTAATCAAATCTGTGGATATCATTCTCATATATGTAAGTAACTTATATATTGCAAATATATTATATTATATTATAAAAATATAAATGAATGAAATATTTTATGTTTCTGCGGTTGAGTGATGATAACGGGAGAGCCCAAACAGGCAAATTTTCTTCACAAGGTCTGCGGGTTACAGGACAAATCAGGCTTATGTTCCTTTAGCCGTTAACCCCGGATCCGTAAATTTTTGTTAAATTATAAAGAGAGGCGCAGGGTTTAATTCCCTGCGCCTCTGAATTTATAGTCTATGCTCTATGCTCTATGCCGCAATCTCCATGCCTCATGCCCCATGCTCCATGCTCCATGCTCCATGCTATTATCTGCGTGTCGAGCGGCTGCTGTTCTCCGAGCTTTTAGAGCTTTTACTGCTGCTGCTTTTACTGCTACTGCTAGAGCTAGTGCTGCTACTCTTGCTGCTGCTGTTCCTTGAGGGAGCACTGCTGCTGGCTTTGCTGCTGCTGCTCCTTGAGGGAGCGCTGCTGCTGGCTTTGCTGCTGCTACTCCTTGAGGGAGCGCTGCTGCTGGCTTTGCTGCTGCCGCTGCTCTGTGACCGTGCTGCAGGTGCTGACTTCTGAGAGACAGAAGGAGATGACTTCTGCACTGAAGACTGTGACCTGCTGGTTGCTGGCTGCGATCTGCTGACTGTAGACTGTGACCTCCCGGCTGCTGGCTGCGATCTGCTGACTGTAGACTGTGACCTCCCGGCTGCTGGCTGTGAACCGCTGACTGAAGACTGAGTTCTGCGAGCTTCACCGTTCTGTCCTGCAGACTGGCTGCTGACTGAAGACTGTGTCCTGCTGACTGAAGGCTGTGACCTCCCGGCTGCTGGCTGTGAACCGCTGACTGAAGACTGAGTTCTGCGAGCTTCACCGTTCTGTCCTGCAGACTGGCTGCTGACTGAAGACTGTGTCCTGCTGACTGAAGACTGTGACCTCCCAGCTGCTGGCTGTGAACTGCTGACTGTAGACTGCGTCCTGCGAGCTTCACCGTTCTGTCCTGCAGACTGGTTGCTGACTGAAGACTGTGACCTGCTGACTGAAGACTGCGACCTTCTGTCTGCCGGCTGTGAGCTGCTGACTGAAGACTGTGTCCTGCTGCCGGTTGCTGCGGCATCCCTTCTTCCGGTGCCTGCTGCCGGAGCCTGATTAGCTGTCCTGCTGCGCGTGCCTTGGGTGCTGGAGTAGAGTGCTTCACCGTCTCTCCTTGATTCAGGACGAGAGTATGTCTGCTTGTAATTTCCTTCAGAGATGCGGCGTTCCACTTTGGTCGAGTGTGCCCTCACACTCCCGTAATAAAAGGTGTTGTAGCGCTGGTACCTAGGATAGTCCCAGTGACGGTAGCGTGCGTAGTAATCAGGATACCAGTTGTAGTGGTAGCCGTAGTAGTGATGCCAGTAGAAAGGTCTCCAGGGGTTCCAGTATACCGGGTAGTAACCCCAGTACCACGATGAGCGCCAT
>CAYQNT010000002.1:65240-65766 GCA_964418865.1 uncultured Rikenella sp. | reverse complement strand
GAAGATTCTCGGTGAATACATCATTGGAAACATCGATGACGATGGCTATCTGCGCCGGGAGGTGGAGAACATGGTTGATGACCTGGCCTTCCTGCAGAATATCACCACAAGCGAGGAGGAGCTTATGGCGATACTGACAATAATACAGGATCTTGAGCCGGCGGGAGTCGGGGCACGTGACCTGCGTGAGTGCCTCCTCCTGCAGATCAGGAGGAAGGATCTGTCAGTGCCCTCGATAGCCATGACTCAAACTGTACTTGCAGATTATTTTGAGGAGTTCTCAAAGCGGCATTATGAGAAGATCATGGCCAGGATGATGATCACCGAGGATGATATGAAGGATATAATTGACGAGGTGCTGAAGCTCAATCCCAAGCCCGGTGGTGCCGTGAGCGACCCCTACGCCAGGTCAGCCCAGCAAATAATTCCGGACTTTATCCTTGACCGTACAGACACCGAGCTGGAGCTTAGTCTGAATAATAGGAACATACCTGAGCTGAAGGTCAACAGGGGTTACAGCGAAATG
>CAYQNT010000002.1:31853-65192 GCA_964418865.1 uncultured Rikenella sp. | reverse complement strand
CTTGAGTCATATTCACGCGACAGAAAGGCGGGCAAACAAAATCGTGACGCTATAATGTTCATAAAGCAGAAGCTGGATGCGGCGAGGTGGTTTATTGATGCCATGAGACAACGTCAGAATACCTTGCTGCTGACAATGAATGCCATCCTTGAATATCAGAAAGAGTATTTTCTCGAGGGCGATGACACGAAGCTCAGACCGATGATACTGAAGGATGTGGCAGAGATGACTGGCCTTGATATATCAACTATCTCAAGGGTAGCCAACAGTAAATATATACAGACCCACTTTGGCATTTTTCCTCTGAAATTCTTCTTTTCAGAGGGTCTGCAGACCGACTCCGGCGATGAGGTGTCAACCCGCGAGATAAAGAGAGTGCTTCAGGAGTGTATTGGTAATGAGGACAAGCGGAGACCACTGACTGACGAGAAGCTTACTGAAATACTCCAGGAGAAGGGATACCAGATTGCGCGACGCACAGTGGCTAAATACCGTGAACAGCTGAATATTCCTGTTGCCAGAATGAGGAAGGAGATATAATGAACCTGGGTGAGAAGAGCTGGTTGAGGAAAACAGCGGAATTATTGTCGGTAATGTTTCATCCGATATTGATTCCACTATTCGGATTAATAATTATTTACAGTTCCCCCACACTGCTTTCATTCATCCCCGTGCAGCTCAAGCGACTGATCTTTGCCGTGGTTGTTGTCAACAACGTTCTCATTCCGCTGGCTCTGGCGGCTATCCTGTATGCCAGGGGAGCAATTACCACCTTTAATGCACGTGACCTCAATGAGAGGGTCATACTGCTCACCTTCTCACTGTTAATGTATACGCTGACAGCCTATCTGCTGGTCAGGCTGCAGGTCTCAAGTCTTTTCAGGGCTTACTTCATCTCAATAGCTATTGTCACCCTTATTACCCTGATGATAACAACATTCTACAGGATCTCCCTGCACGCAGCAGGTATTGGAGGACTGCTAGTGCTTATCATATTCATGATCATACTCAATGACATCAGCATGGTGTGGCAGCTGATCTCAGTGATCATCGTTGGCGCTGCAGTGATGTCATCAAGGATATATCTGGAAGATCACTCTCCGGCAGAGGTATGGACCGGGCTCCTGGCAGGAATAGCGGTGATGGCCTTGTCAATGTTTATTGTGATCAAGTAGTAATCGTATTGCATTCTCTATCAGTGGATTACTGTCGGGCAGTGATCCGACGGACAGTGGTGGCGAGTCATTGCCAGTGTACCAGTCGGGCAGGGATCCAATCTTATCTATTTCTTTCTGGCTGAGGGTGACAAAACCGTAGCGGCCATTCAGGTGCTCTCCCAGATATTCCTGCTCCGGCTGGCCGGGTGTAGGTATCAGAATAGCCCCCTTCCCCAGGGATGTCAATTCCATCACTGAGGTATAGCCCGCCCTGGCGATGACCATAGCACTGCCTGTTATCATCTCTCTCATTGTACCATTATCAGGCCTGATCACATAGGTCACCCCGTCATCATCATCATCGGATTCTTTCACCGGATCAGTGGTCAGTATAAAAAGCTGCTTGCCGCGCAGAGCATCCTTAACCTTTTTCATAAGTATCGAACGCTGCGGTTCCGGTCCTGACATGATAAGGCAGTAGCGGGATTGCTGCGGGGTTATGTCTTCGCACACCTCTCTCTGTGAAATAGTCTGCCTGCCATGACCTTCATTCACCTCTTTTTGCGCAATAATCTCTCTGCCAGTTCCTTCACTTTCCTCGCTTTTTACATTACTCTGTGTATCCGGTTCTTCACTCCCCTCGCTTTCTGCATTATGTTTTGTATCCGGCTCTTCACTTCTGAACCGTGACAGCGGACCCATATAGTGTATGTTGCCTGCAAGCTTCATGTCATGTGAAAGCCTCCCTGACAGGTTGACCGGCCCGGGATAGTCGGGTATCAGGCAGAGATCGTATCTTTTTATGATCATCCCGTGAAGCCACGCAGCGAATGGTTCCATAAAGCGCAGCGATGAGGGGAAGGGTATTCGCAGCTGATGAGTGACATAGACTGAAAATATATCTCTATGAAAGAAGCCGAACCGGTTGTCGGAGATAATTACCGAGGGCCTGATTTGCTGAGCAAGACGTTTGAGGGCTACGTTTTCACGAATGGCAGAGAAGATTATTAAAGGCAGCTGCAGGAAAACGCTGATATACTGTGGGAGCAGTCGCGAGTACCGTATAGGTGCACTGCGAATCTCAATCAGCCTGATGTCTGGCAGCTCTTTTTCAATCAGCGGAAGCAGATGAGGGTCTGCCCCGAAGATAACCTCGCAACCGCACCTCTTAAGCTCCAGAGCAAGGGGTATCATCCTCCCGGCGTGGCCGAAACCCCATCTGAGAGGACTAATAAGTATCGTCGGGCCACCCATTACAATAATCTGCGTACACGGCTTTCGGGCAGCAGACGGAGGTTCACCAGGTCAACGGGTGCCACCAATAGAAGGCCTGGTTTCTTTCCGGGCTCCAGTGAGCCAAGGGTGTCTGACATCTTTAGCGCCCTGGCACCATTGATAGTTCCCCATCTTATGACCTCGTCCAGGTGAGTGTCGGGCGAGGCATCATGCAGGAGCCTCAGCTCGCTGATCATGTTGAGCTGGCTATTGGAGGCAAGGCTGTCAGTACCAACAATTATCCTGTCGGTGCATTCCCTGATGATCATAACGGGAGGCATGGCTCCGTTAATGTACATGTTAGATGAGGGACAGAGGCAGAACCATGTGTTGCCGGCAGAGGCCAGCGTCTCTGCCTCGGCGCGTGTTATGACAGTGTTGTGGACAAGTATCAGATGACCGGCAATACGTGAGAGCTCAAGAGCTGCCTCAAGATGGTTCTGTACCATCTTACGCTCATCAGACGACTCCAGGAAATGTAGTGAGATAACTGAATCACGACTTATATGCTTCCTGATAAGCACTGAGAGATTCTCTGACACTGAATAGACGGCATGGGGTGTTATCTGGGAAGGCAGTTGTGCCTCCCTTGCCATGTCAGTCACCTTCTGTGCCTCTCTTATCCTGTCCGCAGCCACGTCCGGGTTGGTGCCGAAGACCTCGGTGAAGGTCAGGTAACGGATGTGGCTTTTATGTTTCACATCCAGTGAGAGGGTGTTATTGCTTATGTCGCCGCAGGCAACTACCCCACCGTCATACATCTCACGGTCAGCCTGCTCTGCCGCTACTGCTATCAGTTCCGGTGACGCTTCGCGCCGGCTGCGTACTGCTGTGATGAACTCCTGCAGCCCGCCTCCTTCAGGTATGACGCTGCGCATGTGGGAGAGCTCAAGGTGAGAGTGGCAGTTGACAAGTCCGGGTATGATGATACCATTATAGAATTCTGTTGCGGCACTATCATCAGGATTTCCTCCAGTATCTTCAACGGAGATAATGGTACCGTCGTTGCCGGCAGTCACAATACCTCTCCTGAGAGGCTTACCGGCTGAGGTGAACAGGTATTGCGCCGAGATTTTTCTCATCATTAGTAGAGGAGAACGCTGTTTTCAACGGTCAGGGTTATATTGGCTACCCGTGCGTGCTTCTCCCATTTGCTGGCCTGGTTGTCGTGGTTCAATAGCCATCCCCTGACACGTACGTCCGGCATGCTGTCAAGAGTGTGTCTTACAACAACATTTCGGAACTGACCGTCCTTGTCCAGCAAGACCTCTTCCCAGTAATCTCTTTTCTCTGTGCCGGTACTGTCAAGGTAGCTGAAGTACACCGTCACCCGGGGGTTCAGACTCTTGTCGTCTTCAAAGACACGTATGTTTGCATGAAGCACATATTCACCAGGTTTTTCAGCCGGGAGATCAAACCAGAGCGGATCCCTGGCGAAGTCTTCTGGAAAGCTGTAGCTGGCTTTACCCACCCACAGGTTCTGCGCCTCATCTGATTCAGCGGGCAGATCAGCACTCATAACCGTTGTCTCCAGCTCCAGCAGGTTACCCGTGACCTTGTCATATATCTTTGACAGTTTTTTAGGCTTGCTTGTGAAGTAATACCTGAGTGTTACCTCAAACTGCTCGTAGCTGTAGCCGTGGCTGTTAATGACATCGATGTAGTTCAGTATTGAGTCGCGTTGCCCCCAGGTATCTCTCAGTGGGTTCAGGTCCATCATCCCGGCTGTGAGGTAGGTGTCAGTGAGAATTGAAACCATCTTATCATCGGGGATGAGCATCTTCCTCCCGGGCTTGTCTCTGCCGTTGTTACCGCATGATGTTAGCGTGAGCAAAACTGCCATAAAGAATATTATCGGGTTAGCCTTCATTTGCTCTCTTTTTTATTTTCATTCAGATGTCTGCGCGAGAGGTAGTGGACAGGATACCAGGCAGCGGCGTAACCAATGGCCAGCACGGTGGCAGCCACAGCAGCAAAGTCGATAAACTGCATTTTCACAGGGTAGGCATCAATGAGCAGTGACTCGCCGGCCAGCTTCACGATACCCAGTTTCTGCTGTGCGGCACAAAGCATGAAACCCAGGATGAGACCGAGGATTGTTCCTATGAAGGAGATCATCCAGCCCTCATATATGAATATGCGTTTTATGAGCTGGTTGTTGGCGCCAAGGCTTCTCAGGATGTTTATATCCCTCTCCTTCTCAATTATCAGCATTGTCAGCGAACCGATAATATTGAAAGAGGCAATGATCAGGATGAATGTCAGGATAACGAATATGGCCAGCCGTTCGGCTTTCATCACCTTGTAGAACATCTCCTGTTGTTCATACCTGTTCTGTACCAGGAAATTTTCTCCCATTAGGGCTCTGATGGCCTTCTGCGTCTTTTTGGCGTCAGCTCCCGGTTTCATTTTAATCTCCAGCGAACTTATTTCGGTGGTATAGTCAAGAAGTTCCCTGGTGAAGTCCAGCGGAAGGAAGACATACCTGGAATCAAATTCCTGTTCCACAGCAAAAATCCCGGAGAGATAAATATATTTCCGGGTGAATTCACTACCGGGTGTGGCTTTGATGTGTGCCTTACGGTCAGGGATGTAGATAGCCAGCGGTGAGACGAAGTTAAGCCTCATACCGAGATAGTTGGCTACTCCTAGGCCGGCAATGGCATAGGGTCTGCCGTTCTCATCACGGAGTTTGAATTCGCCGTCCCACATGGCAGTGTCGAGATCGGTCACCTCGCTATAATTGAGAGATACGCCCTTTATGGTGGCGATATACTGTTGTTCATCATACCGGAGCAGGGCGTTCTCCTCAAGCGTCTCGGCATATGTTTCCACTCCACTGATGGCAGACAGTTGTTGAAGCATGAGTGTGTCAGGAGTGAATACCTTCCCTTTTAAAGCTGTGATTTTTATCTCCGGATCGGAGGTGCTGAAGATACCCTTGACCATCACCTCAAGGCCGTTGAATACTGACAGAATAGTTATCAGGGCCATGGTTCCCACCATCACGCCGGCAACAGAGATGCCGGAGATAACGTTGATGGCGTTTCTGGATTTCCTGGCAAACAGGTATCGTTTTGCTATGTAGAGAGATAGCTTCATCAACTGTTTCTTGCTATAACGAGCAACCCTGTCCCTTCCTTGTGGCTGGCATACAGGTCAATGGTGTTGAGCACCAGCACGAAGGGCATCACAACAAGATAGTAGAAAGGGAGGAGAATGAAGAACAGTTTTGATGCTGAGAGCATGGTGACAGGATATTTCATTGAGAGTCTCCAGGCTATGCTGCCCGGTCTGCCATAGGTATAGCTTACCGATACCTCACTGAAGCCGGCGGTATGCAGTTTTTCGATTATCTCCTCTTTTCCGTAGCCGTCGCGTACGTGTTCTCCTATGAATGATGTGTCGTCATCGGAATGGACATCTGATCCGCCCTTGTCAGAAGGGGTTGATATGACAAGATATCCTCCGCCTTTCATCATGTTGCGAAATGATGTAAACACTGTCCTGTCTTCGGTAATATGCTCCATCACATCTACACAGAGTATCATGTCATAGCTCTCTTCGCTCTTCCAGGTAACCAGGTCTGCCTCCAGGGCGTTCACCCTGCCGCTCAGGCCTGTCTCTTTGAAGAAGTTGTTGCAGTCAGCTACCTGCTCGCTCTTGATATCAGCTGCGGTGATCTTCCACGAGGGGAACCGGGTGGCCATCCACCATGAGTACTGTCCGAAGCCCATACCAGCATCAAGCACATCCGCAGATGAGGGCATTCTCTTTCCGATCTGTTTTAGCGCCTTTCTGACGTGCCATGAGCGCAGCAGAAGGATATTCAGGAGCAGGTAGAAGAGTTTGCGCAGCAGGGGGTGGCGGTTGAACTCTCTCCCAAGGAGATCCTTTATGGGGTCATAGTGCATCGGGCTTATTCCTTGAGAAGGTTAGAGATGTTATCAATATAGTCATTGCTGTCGTCAACAAATAATGCTATCTCCGGAACGATACGCAGCTGGTTACGCACCTTTTGGCCCATTTCGTACCGTAATCGTGGTACACTGTTGCGTAGTACAATCAGCACAGCATCAGACCCTTCAGAGGGGAAGATACTAACATATACTTTTGCCAGCGAGAGGTCAGGACTGATACGCACCGTAGTCACGGTGACCATCTTCCCGGGTGTCAGTTCGCTGCTATGATGCAATATTATCTCAGCAAGCTCTTTCTGCACCAGTCTTGCAACTTTCTTTTGCCGTGTTGATTCCATAATGAATGATTTACGATACAAAAATACAAAAAATGTCGGAGCAGGGGGCATGGGGGCAGTTAGCCAGCCGGCAGTCGGCAGTCAGCAGTCAGCAGCCGGCAGTCAGCAGTCGGCAGTCAGCAGTCGGCAGTCAGCAGTCGGGAGCAGGCAGTCGGCCTGAAAGATAACTTCACCTGATCTTTTTCGTTATTTATCCCTATTTTTGTGGCGGATAATAATCTTTTTGATGGATACAGTAGTAAGCGGCATAAGGTCAACAGGCAATCTTCATCTGGGCAATTATTTTGGTGCACTGAAGAATTTTCTCAGGATGCAGGACGAGAATAATTGTTATTTTTTTGTAGCTGATTATCATTCGCTTACAACTCATCCTCATCCTGATGATATCCATGGGAACATCAAGCAGGTGCTTGCAGAATATCTTGCGGCAGGGATTGATCCTGAGAAGGCAACAGTCTATGTACAGAGCGATGTGCCGGAGGTAACCGAGCTTTACCTCCTGCTGAACATGAATGCCTATGTGGGAGAGCTGGAACGCACTGTCTCGTTCAAGGAGAAGATCAGGCTGCATCCTGATAACATTAATGCCGGGCTGCTGACCTATCCAGTGCTCATGGCTGCTGACATAATCATTCACAAGGCTCATAAGGTTCCCGTAGGTAAGGATCAGGAACAGCATCTTGAGATGACGCGCCGCTTTGCACGCAGGTTCAACACTATGTACGGAGTCAATTTATTTCCTGAGCCTGATGCCTATAACTTCGGAAAGCAACTGATAAAGATCCCTGGCCTCGACGGATCGGGGAAGATGGGCAAGAGCGAAGGTAACGGCATTTTTCTGGCTGACACACCTGCAGAGATACGCAAGAAAGTAATGCGGGCAGTGACAGATACCGGTCCCGAAAAGCCCGGATCAGAGCCCTCCGAAGCGGTGAAGAATCTTTTTGCCATCATGGATGTTGTATCGGAGCCCTCAACCGTTGATTATTTCCGTCAGAAGCATGCCTCATGCGAGATCAGATACGGGGATCTGAAGAAGCAGCTTGCCGAAGACATCATTAAGGTTACCGAGCCGATAAGGCTGCGCATCAATGAGATTATCAATGATCCGGTATACCTCGGCCGTGTTGTGGCCATGGGTGCAGAAAAGGCGCGTGTCAGCGCCAGGGCAACAATCAAAGAGGTGAGGGAGATAATCGGCTACAGGTCATTCTGAAACTCTCTCGTACGGCCATTCCGCCTCCAGTCATTCCAGTTCTAACCATTCACCACCGGGGCTCTTTCAAAAGGCGCATTCCTGTCAAAAAGATAACGGTATGTTATATGTGTTTTGAGTACAGTTGCTCCTAGCTGTTCAAGAAGGTGCATCATGGACGGGTTGAAGTCGCCTATCCAGTTTAGTTCCAGCTCCTTATATGGAAAATTATCAGAAAGTGCCAGTTTTGCAAATGACATTATGAGTGCCCCTTCCACTCCCTTTCGCTGATGCTCAGGTACAATGCCGAAGATAAGACCGAAGGCTTTTGTCAGCTTATTCCTGACATATCTGTGCCACATAAACCTGAGTTTCCCAATGTTGTCCATCTTACCGTTCAGGTGTCTGAGTATCTGGTTGATCTCCGGTAGCATGATGAAAAAGCATATTGGTTCATCCTTGTAGAATCCAAACCATAGCAGCTTTTCATCCAGTATTGGCCTGGCGCTTTTCAGGATCAGTCTGGCGTGACCTTCGCTTATCGTCTTCACTCCGGGAAAGCTGGCCCATCCTTTGTTATAGACTATCATGAAGTTTTTGGCTATGTCATCCATTTCAGCAATCTTCATATACCTGAAGCTGTAGTCAGGGTTGCTGAAGACTCTCTCTGCCTTCTCCCTGATCACGCTGCTAATGCTGCTGTCATCAACCGGCATATAATAGGTGTATTGCTCAAAATAGTTTTTGAATCCGTACCCTTCAAAGAGCTCCTTGTAATAGGGAGGGTTATATGGCATGCAATAGTTAGGAGGCACAAAGCCATCTACCAGTAGTCCCCACCACCGGTCGCGCTCGCCGAAGTTTACAGGGCCCTCCATTAAAGTCATGCCATTTTCCGCAAGCCATTCACGGCAGGCGTCAAAGAGAATTGCAGCAGCTTCATTGTTGTTGATACATTCAAAGAATCCCATTCCTCCTACAGGTTTCTTGTTTGCATTAGCTATTTTTCTGCTGTAGAATGCTGCTACGCGACCGATAGTCTTGCCTGCATTGTCCCTTAGAAGCCATCTTATGGCATCGCCATTGCGAAAAAGTTTGTTTACTGACGGGTTAAAAACTGATTCGACATCACTGATCAGTGGTTTGATCCAGCTGTTGTCTCCCTTGTTTATAAAAGCGGGAAGATCATGAAACTCCCGAATATCTTTTTTGGTTTTTACCTCTATCAGATGAAAATTACCGGTCATAACCCCTTGAATATCCTAATATGGTTGAAAATTACTCAATCATTTCGGATATACAAACTGAAGGCAAGGAGCATGCAGAGCAGTCAGCAGCCCACAGTCCACAGTCCACAGCCCACAGTCAGCAGTCAGCAGTCCACAGCCCGCAGCCCGCAGCCCGCAGTCAGCAGTCGGCAGTTAGCAGTCAGCAGCCGGCAGTCAGCAGTCAGCAGTCAGCAGCCCGCAGTCAGCAGCCGGCAGTCGGCAGCCCGCAGTCCACAGTCAGCAGTCGGCAGCCCACAGTCAGCAGTCAGCAGCCCGCAGTCAGAAGTCGGCAGTCAGCAGTCGGCAGCCGGCAGCCGGCAGTCAGCAGTCGGCAGTCAGCAGTCGGCAGTCAAAAGACTGGGATGGAAGACTGAAGATCAGATTCTGACTCTTGCCGAGAAGATAAAGTTTCTTCCGGGGGCAGCTATGCCTGAGGAGTATGGTCTGTACCTGAGATCGAGGATGTTTTCCACACCTGCTGTCAGGTCAACCCTGTTACTTATATTGAAGAGAGCCTTGAAATTCAGGGTGAACCAGCCCGGTGACCAGGGGTTGCCGTTGTCATCGGTTGCATACATGTCAGGCTTCTCTCTTTCGCTCTGGGCCAGTCTTCTGTAGCTGATGCTGCCGTTATATACCGCATATACATCGGCCTTGATAAATGATCTTTCAAATACCACGTGGGTTGCACCAAAGACCGGCGGCACATGCCTCAGCGGAATATTATCATTATCATGACCCCTGGTAAGGTTCAGTGATGATTTTATTCTGAGGAATGATGACGGCCTTAACTCTGTCTTAAGCTGTGCACCGTAAAGTATAGCATAACCGGCATTGACCATTGCATACACGTCACTTTCTTCTCCCTGATAATTCATTGTGGGCTGTCCGTTGAACAGGAATTCGCGTCGCACCATAGCATTATCAAGATATGAGAAAAACAGGGATGCATCTGTAAGCAGCATACTCCCGAATTCTCTTGACAGGCCCATATCAATATTATATAGGTATTCAGGCTTCAGATCCGGATTGGGCACAACCAGTACCCCTGGCGCCGACTCGAATACTTTACCGAGGTCATCGAGGTTAGGAGCCCTGAAGCCTGTAGAGAGGTTCATTGTCAGTTCTGTCTTTTTGTCAGGCCTGTAAACGGCCCCGGCGGCTCCGGTCACCGCACTATTGGCTGACTCAATGGTAGTAAAGGGGAAGTCATAATAGGAGTTATCTGCTATCTCCGAATTGAGCGAGACAAAGTTGTACCTTATACCGGTGGTGAAGGTGAATCTGGGATCCGGATTGAATTTATATCCACCGTACAGTGATGCACTGTTATATATGTTTTTACCGTTGGGGTAGCGTGATCCTGCAGGCACGGTCTCTCCCGTCATAATATTTTTAATGTCAGCGGTACTGCTTATGTTGTTCCTGACATATTCAGCACCGTAATAGATAAGGTTTTTCTTCTCTCCGGGAGCCTTGTCGAAGTCGAGATTTACCGACCATATGCCCACCTTTTCAATCTGTTCGTTCAGGGCTGTTTTATTGATCTTCCTGTCATGCCGGCTCTCGCGGTAGTCCTGCCGTGCCACTGTGAGGCGTGCCCCATCGAATGCTGCATTTGGCTTATTATAATTTACTGTTGAGTTTGTCATCATCCAGGTCTGCGGGCCGTAATACCAGTCGCCGAAACGCAGTGTCCCATCCTTTACCTGGACCAGCCTGTCGTAGCGGGGGACGTCTGACAGTCGTGAATAGTGATTGGCAATATTTATGTCAAGGTTTTTGCCTGCCTTAAAGCGAAGCTTGTTCATTGTGTTTATCTGAGAGTACCCTGAGGCCACCTGTTTGCGGGGGTTATCGTTCATCACTATGCTGTCACGGTTGTTGAAGCGGGCCTGGTATTCATTGCGAAGGTATTCGGGATGTGTTCTGGAACCCATTATCAGATCGCCGAAGTCAGACCATGTCACGGAAGAAAGAAAAGCTATTTTTCTGCCTCCGGCGTTAATGTCAGCATGATAGGTCTGCTCACTGGCAGCAGAGGAGTAACGTGCCATGGCCTCCGCCTTCAGATAGAGAGAGTCGCCTGTTGAATAGAGAGCTCTTCTGGTATGGAAATCCATCACCCCTCCCAGGGCATCGCTGCCGTACATAGTAGCCCCGGGCCCGAAGATGACCTCAGTGCTTTCAATAACTGACGGATCGAGTGATATGATGTTCTGTATATTACCTTCCCGGTAGATGGCATTGTTTAATCTTACCCCATCGATATTTATAAGCACCCTGTTTGTGGCAAACCCCCTCAACATGGGGCTGCCTCCACCGAGCTGACTCTTTTGCACGAACACATCGCTGTTAAGTGCAACAAGATCAGCTGCTGAAAGGGGGTTCTGCATCCTTACTGACTGCAGGGTAATGGTGCTAATATAGTTGGGAACCTCATCGGATTTCTGCTCCCAGCGGTTTGCCGAGACAACGAATTCTTCAACCTCAAAGGTCTTTGGCTCCAGCCTTATCACCCATCCTGCTGCTTCGATCTCCTCCGGAGTGTAGGAGACCCTCTCATATGAAAAATGCTGAAAATAGATCGGCTGGCCGGCCCTGAACTCTGAGAGTCTGGCTTTGCCTGAAGGATTGGTATAGCAGAACTGGGTATGCGCTTCGTTATATACTGCAACGTCAGCAACAGGTTTCCCGTCATCAGTGCACAGTACCGTAACTGTCTGTGCAGTTGATCTTATGAATGGTAAAATAAACAACAGGAGAAAGAGATATTTTTTCATCGATAGGTAGGTTTAAATGGGGTATAAATGCACAAAAAGCATTCCAAAATTGCCTGAGGAAAGTATGTTTCTTGGCAGGTATGCTGAAATCCGTGACAAAACTCTTTTGTTAAAGCAAGTTAATATTTTATATTTTTGAGATTGGATATCAAATAGGAAACTGTGCACAAAAGAACAGGGATAATAATTTTGGTTTTGTTTGCGGCGGTGCTGGCTGTGGCTGCTTTTTTTATAAGGAAGGAGAAGCAGGTTATTATTGTGGATCCATGGGTGGCAGTTCCTTCTGACGCTTTCTTTATTTTTGAGACTAATGACTTTCCTGAGCTGCTGACCATGATTGCTGACCCGGCAGGGTTAATGTCAAGGCTTTCGGACATGAAGTGGGCATCATCGCTGGAACGTTCGGTATCCATTGTTGACAGTATCACCGGCAGCCGTGAGGTTAGGGAGCTTATCAGCGGCAGGAAAGTAATCATCTCACTTCATATGGCGGGTCAGGGACGTGTCATACCGATGGCGGTTATGCGAAGCGGCACATCGCTGACACCGCGGCGCCTTGTCAGTCTGGGCGTACAGTCCGGAGCGAAAGTATCCGATAAAAGGGATCTGGGTGGCACAAAGACATACACCCTTACCTATGGAATTGGCAGCACGCAGATACCTGTATATATTGCACTCACATCAGGCATAGTGATTATCTCGCCATCGGAGAGCCTGCTGGCATCTGCTCTTGACAATAAAGGCTCAGGATCAGACATACGGCTTCAGCAAGGGTTTAACAGGGTAGTCAGTTCGGCAGGCAAGGATGCTGACAATGTGTATGTGCTGTTCAGGAACCTGCCCGGATTTGTAAAATCATTTTTGGCTCCTGAAAATATTGCTACTGTGACCTCGGTGGCTATTGCCGGCGGAGGTGATCTCTCATACTCTGAGGAGGGACTGTTCATAAGCGGATTTCTTTCAACCGTTGGTGCCGGTACCGGTGCTGACCGGATCAGCGACGTTGAACCGGCAGAGTGTGGAGTACATGAACTACTTCCGCAAGGGACCCTCAGTTACAAAACATCTATGCGCAGGGCATCACTGAAAGGTGAGACGGTGACTGACCCTGCCTCAATCAATGCTACTGACCTGGCATTGATACTTAGTCCTTATACCGGATCGGAAGTGACTGAAGCCCTGGTGCCTGTCAGTGATGGAGAAGAATGGGTCAGGATATTCAGGATGACTGACCGGCAGTCAGCAGAGAGAGTACTTTATGAGAGGCTTATTGCCAGGTATCGGACTATGGGCTTGCGCGAGAGTCATTTTGTGGCATCAGCTCCCGGAATCGGGGGTAATGACGCAGTGGTACTGTATCGGATGCCATTCAACGGCGTGGCCTCAGTGCTATCCGGGGAGAGCAAAGAGAAGCCCAATGACATGTGGGTCACCTTCGCCAGGTCTTACATGATCTTCTGCGGATCACCGGAAGCGCTGGCAACGATCAGGAGAGAGTCCGACAGCGAAAATACCCTGATTAATGATCCAGAGTTCAGGAAGATGGAGAAAACCATGCCGACAAAAAGCTCGTACCTCTTCTTCGCATCAGGAGACGTTCTCAGGTCGCTCCTTAATGGCATACTCTCTCCGGAGGCTGCTGCAACCCTGACTGACAACTCCTTGTCCGGCATAGGCGGAGTGGCACTTAGTCTCACACCAAGCAATGGCATGATCTATACCAGCCTGTCAGTAAGGTACAATGAGGCAGAAGAGCAGCGGACACACACAACCCCGGGCATCTCCCTAACAACTCCGGCAGAGGCAGATACGTCAGCACTCAGGTTGCTGTGGAAGGTGAAACTTGATGCTGCTCCTGCTGTAACCCCCTTCCTTTTTACCAATCACAACACGGGGGCAACAGAGGTCTTCATACAAGACCAGAGGAATAATATATATCTGATAAGCACGTCAGGCAAAATTCTCTGGAAAGCTGCGATAAGGGAAAAGATCACCGGCGATATTTTTATGATCGATTACTACAAGAACGGAAAGAATCAGTTGCTGTTTGCCGGTCATGATTATATACATCTCATAGACAGAAACGGCAATTATGTGGATAAGTATCCTGTAAAAATGAGATCACCGGCCACAAACACCCTTGCCGTGTTTGACTATGAGAACAATAAGGACTATCGGCTGTTTGTTGCAGGTGAAGACAAAAAGATTCATGCATATGACCGCTCGGGTTCATCTGTCAGGGGTTGGAACCTGTTCACCACACGCGGCAGGGTCACAGACCCGGTAGAGTTCTTTAGGGTCAGGGGCAAAGACTATCTTTTTGTAGCTGATGATCAGGCTGTGTATGTGCTTGACCGTATGGGAAATATCAGGGTGGCACATCAGGAGCCTCTCAGGAAGGCGGCAGGATCAGCTGCCAGGCTTACTGGCGGAGATGAGCCGGCAATTATTTTCGCAGCTCCTGACGGCACAACGGTACAACTGTGGTTTGACGGCACAGTAAAAAAGGATACTCTGGGCACTTTCTCTCCGGGCCACAAGAGAGACTTTTCTGATCTTGACGGAGATAATCTTCTTGATTACGTCTGCCTTGATCATGGCGTTCTCCGTGCTTATGCTGCAGGTGGGAATGAACTCTATTCATATCCATTTGAATCGGAGAATCTTAGCGGCCCGGTGATATTCAGTACCGGCCCGGCAGAAAGGCGTATAGCGGTATATGAGAATGACAGGCAGCTTCTTCATCTCATTAGCAGAACAGGCAGCTCCCTGACCGGATTTCCGCGCAAGGCGGGGCCATTTTATAATCTGGTAAAAGTGACAAACAAAGGCTCATGGAATTTACTGGTAAGCGAAAATGACACTTACCTTTATAATTATGAAATAACTACAGGCGCAAAATAGCCAAACATTAAAGAGCGCACACTCTTCAATCCGGTTGTGTGACAGACGGGTAAACTTTTAAAATCACCCTTGTTATGAGAAAGTTAATAATATTGTTCGTTTTGCTGACTTCAGCCGCCATCGGTCATCTCGTGGCTCAGTCAAGTCAGACATTATATTTTATGAACCTGCCCCAGAGGAATACTCTTAACCCTGCACTCCAACCTTCAGGAAGGGTATATGTGGGTCTGCCCGGGATATCCGATATCTCACTACGAGTCGATAACAATTTCCTTAGTCTCTCCGGCCTGTTCTCCAATGGCATCATTTCAGACTCAACCTTCACCATTCTCAAACCTGGAAAGAAGCTTGACAGGTTCCTCGACGGCCTGGGAGATAAAAACTCTATTGAGCCACAGGCCCGTGTTCAGCTCTTTGGCCTGGCTTTTACAATAGGCGAAGACCTCAGGTTCACGTTTGACATAACTGAACGTGTTGACGGCAACTTTGTCATACCCGGTGATCTGATAAGGCTGGGGGTTAATGGCAGTGAAAGTTACATCGGAAAGAATATAGACCTGTCATCGCTGAGGGCTGACATGAAGTACTGGCATGAGATCGGGTTTGGCGCTTCCAAAAATGTCACAGAAAAACTCAGGGTAGGCGCCAGGGTGGTCATACTGTCCGGGGTGGCATCTGGACACCTCTCTAACAACGGCATCAGGCTGAGAGTGAATGAAGACAAGACTCAAACATTGGATGCTGATGTGTCACTTAACCTGAGCGCCCCTTACTCCTTTGTTCTGGAGGATGACGGTATAATACATAATATTAGGTTTGAGGATGAGCGTTTTAGTAAGACCAAGGACTATATATCCTATCTCGCTGCTATGGCTAATCCGGGATTGGGTTTTGAGGCTGGCGCCGAGTACAGGTTCAATGATATGTTTGCTGTCTCTGCCGCCATAACAGACCTGGGATTCATCAAATGGAAGAGAGACCGGTCTGAGGTAAGGGCCACATCAACTATTGAACTAAACGGGTTGACGATACAAGATGTTTATGACGAGAGCCTCTCATTCGGTGATCTGCTCAACTGGGCTTTGGATTCAGTCCAGAATTCAATGGAGCTGATTGATGCACCGGCTGCATATACCACATCTCTGCCATTTACTGCCACAGCAGGCTTCAGCTTCACTCCCGTGAAGTTCTTCACTGCCGGTGTTCTCTCACAGACGAGGTTTAAGGGCAAGCAGGTTCATGAGGCATTGACCTTTTCAGGTAACTTCAATTTCGGAAATATTTTTTCCACTTCTCTTGCATATACTCTGGCCAACAGACGTTATGACAACCTGGGCATCGGTTTGGCTGTCAGTGGAGGACCAGTTCAGTTCTTTGCTCTTGTTGACAACATACCATTTATGTGGAGCAAGGTGAGGAGCGGAACTGAGACGTTCAGGGTTCCGGAACACTGGAACACTATACATGCCAGAGCGGGTCTGAATCTTGTGTTCGGGAACAGGAAGAGTGAGAGGATACTTCCTCCTATGTAGTGTTTATTTTGAAGATTCTTTTAGCTGTCTGGCCAGTGCGTTGGCGAAGACGAATTCATTAAGCTGCTTGCAGTCAGACTTCAATATTTCGTTCTTGTTGCCCTCCCAGCACTTTTCTCCCTCCTCAATGAAGATGATCTTCTCACCGTTCTCCATCACTGAGTTCATGTCATGAGTGTTGACTATGGTGGTCATATTCAGCTCAGCGGTAATCTCTCGTATGAGCTCGTCAATTACAATCGATGTTTTAGGATCAAGGCCTGAGTTAGGCTCATCGCAGAAGAGGAAGCGGGGTTTAAGAGCTATTGCCCTGGCTATTGCCACGCGCTTCTTCATACCTCCGGAGAGCTCTGACGGGAACAGCCGATTGGAGTTGGTGATGTTGACCCTTGTGAGACAGAAGTTTACACGTTCAAGCTTCTCCTCGTATGACATGGATGTGAACATGTCAAGAGGGAATCTGACATTCTCCTCTACCGTCATGGAGTCAAAGAGAGCACTTCCCTGGAACAGCATCCCCATCGTTTTTCTGATCTCCTTTTTCCCATTGAAATCGAGTCCGGTGAATAGTGTATCACCATAATATATCGTCCCTTCATCAACATCAAGAAGACCCACAAGACATTTAAGGAACACTGTCTTGCCCGAGCCGCTTTTACCGATCACCAGGTTTGTCTTCCCGGGTTCAAATACTGCGGATATATCTTTGAGTATCTCACGGTCACCAAATGACTTGCTGATGTGTTCGGCCCTGATCATGAGAGAAGCAGTTGTGTAAGGATTACATTGAACAGGAGGATGGTGGCGCTGCTGAATACGACGGCTTTTGTGCTGGCGCGGCCTACCTCGAGTGAACCGCCATCTACATGGTAGCCCTGGTGGGCTGATACAGTTGTGATGATGAAGGCAAAAATGATGGTTTTAATTAAGGAATAGACGATGTAGTAGGGGATAAAAGCATACTGTATCCCGTATATATAATCCTGGGCAGTAATAACACCGGCAGATGTTCCGACGACCCATCCTCCCATAATGCCTGTAATAATACTTATCAGAGTGAGGATGGGGTTGAAGGCGACGGCGGCCACAACCTTGGGAAGGATGATGTATGAGGCGGAGTTGACACCCATCAGCTCAAGGGCGTCAATCTGCTCGGTGACCCTCATGGTACCTATTTCCGACGCTATGCTGGAACCCACCTTCCCGGCAAGGATAAGGGCAACTATTGTTGAAGAGAACTCAAGTATGATTGAGTCTCTTGCCCCAAGTCCGATAAGGTAGGTGGGGTATATGGGGTTCTCGGTGTTATATGCTGTCTGCAGCACGATCACTGCTCCCATGAAGAAGGAGATAAGAATAACGATGCCAATGGAATGGAGTCCAAGGCTTACAAGCTCCTTCATTGTCTGCTTGTAGTAAATTGAATGCTTCTCTGGTTTGGTGAAAACCTTACCCATCAATAACCAGTATGAGCCGAAACCTGAAAGAAATTTGAACATACAAATTAATTATCCGGACAAATTTAACAATTAATCACCTCAAGTGAGACCTTAGCCGGTTTCATCGTAAGGATTTTCTATATTTGTAATAGTCCTAAAATTTTAATAGTCATGCAAAACCGTTATGTACTGATTATGGCCGGTGGGGTCGGAAGCCGCTTCTGGCCACTGAGCAGGAAGGAAAAGCCCAAACAGTTCCTAGATGTCCTGGGAACGGGAGAGACCCTTATTCAGATGACCTACCGCCGGTTTAGTGAAATCTGTCCTGCTGAGAACATTTATGTTGTGACCAATGAAGACAGCAGTGATACAGTTATCAGTCAGCTGGGCATTAACATAGATCATGTTCTTGCAGAGCCGTTGAGGCGCAACACAGCGCCGTGCATTGCCTATGGCATATTCAGGATCATGGCAGAGAACCCTGATGCGGTGATTGTAGTGGCCCCGTCGGATCACCTTATAACGAAAGAGAATGAGTTCAGGGAGGTCATGAATGAGGCTTACCGGTTTGCTTCGGAGAATGATGCTCTTCTTACTCTTGGTATCAAGCCTGACAGGCCTGAGACGGGTTACGGATACATACAGGCAAACACCATGCAGCCCGTTAACGGCTATAAAAACCTTCACAAGGTAAAGGCCTTCACTGAAAAGCCTGAGATGGCTATGGCAAAGCTCTTTATTGAGAGCGGTGACTTCTACTGGAACAGCGGCATCTTTGCATGGAAGGCCAGCACTATACTTACCGCATTTGACAGGCACCTGCCTGACATCTATCATTCATTTGATGAGGGTAGGAAGCACTTCAGTACCCCTTCAGAGAAGGAATTTATCAAGCACGCATATGCACAGTGCAGCAGTATCTCGGTTGATTACGGTATCATGGAGAAAGCTGATAATGTATATGTCATATGCACTGACCTTGGTTGGTCTGACCTTGGAACATGGAGCTCCCTTTATCTCCATTCGGAACATGACCGGAATGATAATACCGTTCTTAACTCAAAGGCTCTGACCTACAACTCCGAGGGTAATATCATCAGCCTTCCTGACGGTAAAATTGCAGTGATCCAGGGTCTTGAAGACTACATAATTGTTGACAGCGACGATGTTCTTCTTATTGTATCGCGTGAAGAGGAGCAGAATATCAAGGTTTACCTTAATGATGTCAGCAATACTTTTGGTGAGCAGTATCAATAAAACATAAGAGCCCCGTTTTGCGGGGCTCTTATGTTTTAAAGTTCAATCATCTAGTATTCCCAGAGATCCTGTTCGAAGTTGAATATCTCAGTTTTGATCCTTTCGGCCTCATATATCTGGGCGGGGCCCATTTTATACTGGTTTATGGATCTGTCATCATAAACGTTTGACTCGGCAACGATATACCCGTTAAACTTTCGCTGTAGCATAAGGTCTTCAAAGGAG
The DNA here is from genome assembly GCA_964418865.1 of uncultured Rikenella sp. Taxonomy (GTDB): domain Bacteria; phylum Bacteroidota; class Bacteroidia; order Bacteroidales; family VadinHA17; genus SR-FBR-E99. The sequence goes on along the minus strand of CAYQNT010000002.1, from coordinate 45,899 downwards.
ATACGCTGTGCGTCATTGAATGAGTTGAAGGCTTCGCTCTGTGCCAGTGCCTGTCTCACATCTTCGTACCTTATCCAGAAGAGGCGTCTCTTAACGAGCCTTGATGTGATCTGGTCATATCCCATATAGATGGGGCATATGCCTATGATGCGCACGTCAAGTCTTGAATGCTTTTTGTCAAAGAACCACTCCTCAAGAAGCATGAGCTGCTTGATATCCGCAGGGTTCTCCATGTTTGTCACGGTGGAGTCGTGCTCCATACCGTCTGCTCCGACAACCGTTATTGTCAGTGTATCACGGTTCATCTTGGATGCGATATCATCATAGGTGGTCGGTACTGTCATGGCATCGCCATCAGTTGCCGAGACCCTGCCTGACAGTATCTCATTGAGAAGGACACCTGAAAAATTCATCCTTCCGTCTGACATCTCTGATGCGAACTGTTTAGCGTCAGCGTCATATCTCAGTGAAGGATAAAAGAGGTTCAGGTTCATCTTTTCCCTGAGGTCAATTATCCGGTATAGTCTTTTTGACCATATTACATCCGATTCACCCAGATATGTATAATTGATCTTCTGGTTATCGGGCATCTGTTTGGTATAGATGTCTGCAAACGATTGGGCCATTGAGGCTGTACAGATCAGGAGACCTGCGAGGCCTGCCAGAATTATTCTGTTCATGGTTTGTATCTTCTGTTGTTAGTTAATCTTAAGAATTATCGGGTTGAGATCCCTGGTTCTGCCGTCGGGACCCACTGCCTTTATCTTTTCTATAATAAGCTTCTGTCCGGCTTTCAGGTTGCCGATAAGGGCTTTTTGCTTGTCGGTGATTCTGTTATTATTGGATTCAGCTGTGACCTCATATCCTTTGTCATTGACTGAGACGGTGAATCCGGTGACAGTATATGTAAGATCGAACTCAAAGTTCTCAAGCACGGCGGTTACCACCTGTTGTGCGGCGGCCACACTCCTGAGTACATTGCCCTCTTTCATGTTTGCAAATCTGGCTTCGGGGTCAGGCAGTCTTCTCACCCTGAATTCCACGGCCGGGAAGGTCTGCACTTTGCCATTGATATTAGCCGATACGATGATATCTGCATTCTGTCCCACATTTCTGGGCTCAGCTATGTATTCACCGCGGTAGTTTTTGTATTTGCCCTTGCTGATGCTTCCGTTGCTTATGCGAACGGTCAGCTGGTTTGACGCTACGCCTGGAACGGAGATGTCAAGCGGGTTCTTAATACCCTGGTAAAGAACGTTCATAGCTGTAGGCGATACTACCACGTTGGGTGTGCCTACTGAATACTTTGAATCAAAATTATAGGTCTTTTCTGTTCCGTCTGGCGCTTTCATCTTTATAATACCGCCCCATGATTTCTCTCCAACTGAACCCGGCTTGACAGTGTATACACCAACTCCGGATTTATCTATCGGCAGCCTTGTAGAGGGCCCGGTCATCTCATATGTTAAGGAGCCGTCAGCAGCGGTTTTGCTTGTATATGGACCCACGAGTATCTCAATGTCTTGAGTGGTGTCGGTAGCGGCAACGAAAACCTTTGCTTCGTATGTATTACCCTGCATCACATATGATGAGGTGGAATTAACTACAGGGATGAGTTTGTTGAACTTGAATGATCCGGCATCAATCTGTGTGAAGAGGAAGTTAAGCGCATCTGTCTCAGCATTCCTTACATCAACCTGCATCTTTGACAGGATGGTGATGGCAGCCACAAGAGGCAGGGTCTGGAACTGTGCTGTAACCCATTTTTCAGTACCGGTCTTTTCCAGGTTCTGGGGGTCATCGGTGTTAAGGATGTCAAGGATGGACCTTTCTGCGGAGGGGTCTCTGCCATCAAGTGTCTCAATAAGAAACCCGCGAAAGTCTTCCAGCTGAGCCTTAAGGAAATTTCCCTTACCGTCCTGGTTTGCTCCTATAAGCACCTCTGAGGGGATATTATTCTCGTCAATCTTTTTAACCTTGGTAATGTCAATCATATTACCGGGGAGAAGAGCTGGCGATTCCTTGCCCTCAGCCTTGGTAATGATCTCTACCTTAAGATCCTGGATATAATCATAGATCTCAGTGGCTCGTTCTTTTACCTCATAGGCTTTTGTCCTCCATTCTCCTGCTTTCTCAGGGTTATCTTCCGCTGCCTTATCAAAATCTGCGTAGACGAGGTCATTCTTTTTGATGTAGTTGGCGACGGTCTTGGTCAGACTCAGGTCCACCTTCTTGAAAGCTTCTACTGCCTCCTTTGAAACGTTGAGAGCAAGCATCGCTGTCAGGATGAGGTACATCATCCCGATCATCTTTTGCCGTGGGGTCTCTTTTCCCTTAGCCATTTGCGGATAGTTTAGGTGTTAGCGGATATATTGATATAATCAACATTACTTCACATTCATGGCAGCAAGCATATTGCCGTATACATTGTTGAGGGAGCTGAGGTTCTCATTGAGTTTGGAAACCTGTTCGCGGTATTTTTTGGTGTCATCAGCTGACCCTGAAAGGTCTTTCATCAGGCCTTCTATTCCCTTATAGAGCACATCACTGTTTTTGACATGATCATTTGTTCCGCGCAGTTGCAGTTCATAGGCGGCATTGAGGGCTGAGAGGTTCTTGTTTAGAGCCTCGAGCTTCTCATGATATGACTTACCACCGGTCTCAATGGTCTTTGATGATTCCCCGATAGCGTTGTAGACGGTGCTGGTGTCATTCATTGACCTGGCTGTCTGCTTCACTGATTCGGAGAGGTTCTGCATTGACTCGCTGGCTTTCCTTATAGTACTGTTATACTCAGTTGTTGTGGCAGCCAGATCGCCCATGGCATTGAAGTTGTTTGTGGTATCGGTCAGCTTCTTCAGTCCCCGGCTAAGATTTTCAAATACATCAGGTGTGATACCTGCATCTGAAAGCATGCGGTCAAACTGTGAGAGGCCGGCACCGCCGCCACCACCAACACCACCACCAATTCCGGCGAAACCGATCTCCGGACCTTCGTAGTTGGGGTCAAGCTGTGGGTAGACCATTTTCCAGTCAACACCCTCCTGTAGCGGCTCAAAGGCAGAGAAGAAGAAGATGACTGCCTCTGTTATAAGGCCGACAGAGAGGAAAAAACCTGCTGCTGGCCAGTGCTGAATTTTAAAGAGAGCACCGAGAATCACGACTGAGGCACCCCAGCCGTATAATTTGGACATGAAAGATTTCCACTTGCTGGTATGAACAATTTCCGAGAGGCCCATTATAGTTGAATTTTAAGGTTAAATGGTATTAGTTATTAACTCCGATATAGGTTCTGACATTGCGGAACCCGACAAATGATTTTGTTGAGTCCTGATATTCATAATCTCTTGATGAGGTCTGCATGAAGTAGGCAATATCCTTCCATGAGCCACCCCTGATGACCTTGCGTTTAAGCACTGGAGGATCATCCGGACGGGCATTATACTCATAGTCAGGGTTTAGGTCATGCGTGAAGACGTATGATGAGGGGTGGTATGCGCCCGATGTCCATTCAGCCACGTTGCCTGCCATATCAAACGAAGCCACCTTGATTGTATATACTGCACCGTCATCAATGTAGTTGCCGCGCAGTGGCTTGAAGTTAGCCAGGAAGCAGCCCTGATAGTTACGGGTGTATGGCCCGCCCCATGGGTACATTGAAAGATCAAGTCCGCCGCGGGCAGCATATTCCCATTCTGTCTCAAGCGGGAGACGATAGTTGTGCACGTCAGCTATACCCTGGGCACGCAGATGCTCATTCATGAAGTTGGTACGCCATACGCTGAAGGCGCGCGCCTGAACCCATGACACACCTACAACAGGATAGTCATCATAACCCGGGTGCCAGAAGTAGAGCGTTGCCCAAGGTTCGTTGAATGAATAGGTGAAGTCTCTTATCCATGCCAGGGTGTCAGGGAAAATATTTACCACGTGATGCATGATGAAGGAGGAACGGTCAACCACATCAGTGGTGTTTCCTTCAAGGTCAGTGACCTGTCCTTCGTATTTCTGCTCCTTATAATTATATCTTGCTTTTGCAGCCTGCTTGTAGTCAACCCAGAAGTAAGAGTAATTAAGAAGCCTGGTATCCCATTGCTTGTTGCCGTTGAATCTCTCTTCCGGAGGATAATACATGGTTTCGAGGACGGAGAGAACATTCTCATCCTTAAAGTCAATCTTCTCATCCCAGTTCAGCACATTAGGCTCCATGATGTTGCCTTCGGCATCTGACCTGAAGTATTCGTAGCCATCGATGCCTTCTTCACCGAGCCTGGTTCTGAGGATAGAATCACGCACCCAGTATGTAAACTGGCGGTATTTATTATTGGTGATCTCTGTCTGATCCATCCAGAAGGCTTCTACCGTAACTGTTTTGGAGAGGCTGTTCATGGCACGGAGCGGATCCTGGTCACTGGGCCCCATGATGTAGGAGCCGGCAGGAATGAAAGCCATCTCAAATGGTTCGGGCTCATAAAACTTCTTCCTTCCCTGAACGCCTGTCAGCTCGCCTGACTCGTATGAGCCGCAGCTGGACAAGATAAAGATTAACGTTAGAGCTAAAAGGGTTACCTTTTTCATATACTCATTAATTTAAAGATGCAAGTAGTTTAACTTTTTCCTGTATATCATAGGAAACGGATACTCTTATATTTGGTAACGCTCTTCCCGACGCCGACATCAAAGCTGTAAGAAACAACGAACTCGTGTGAGCCGCTTGTTCCTTTTCTGATCTCTGATACCGGGAAGTCATATCCATATCCAATTTTTAGACCGTTGTACAATTCGATGCCTGCAAATCCTGTTATTGCGTCACTTATCCTGTAAGAAACGCCACCCCATATCTTTTTATTGTATCTAACCATACCTGTGGCTAAATATTGTGTTGTGGCTCCGTCATTTACTATAAAAACTGAGGGGACAAGCTCAAAGGCAGGGTTTGGCAGCTGGAAGTAATAACCGGCAGTGAGGTAGTATTCACGACTCACATAAGTAGCTGTTTCCGAGTATTTTATTTTTGGCTGGTTCAGGTGTGTGGCTGAGATACCGGCATAATAATTTAACCCCTGATAAAAAATCCCTGCTGACATGTCAAGATTCACAAAAGATTCATCGTTTTCCGGGATGAGAGGATCACCTTCAGGAGGTGTATGGGTTGTGCCGGAGGGGATGAACCACTCAGGGGCGAGGGTCTTGTTGAGCATTCCGGCGCTGAAGCCGGCTCCCAGGGTCCCGGTACCGATTGTGAAATGGTATGCATATGAGAGGCTTAAGTCAATGTCATTGCTGAAGCCATACTTGTCTGCCTCAACCATAAGTCCTACGCCGCTGCGCAGCCCGAACAGGCTGAAGGGAGAGCTGACATTAAAGAGCATGGTGGAGGGTGACCCGGGGAACCCCACCCACTGCTGACGTGTCAGGGCAGTGGCTGTGATCATACCGGTCATGCCGGAATAGCCCGGGTTGTATGCCTGGGTACTGAACATATACTGACTGAACACAGGATCTTGCTGACCAAAGACCATGCTTGCGGGAATAATTAATACGAGGATTATTGTCCTGACTCTCTTCATGTTCAAGGAGCGGCTATGCGCCCTTAAATATAACGGGTAAAATAAGTAAAAAATATACAAGCCACAAAATTGAGGCCAAAATTATTGACCGTACCGAAGCATGGCTTTAGTCCATCTTCCGGGGACCTGATCTCTATTGGCCATAAGGTAGTCTTCATATGAGCAAGCCAGATAGTGTGGCTGGCCGCTGGCGTCGCTCACTTCTATCCACCATCGCTCTGTGATCATGCTCTTGATGAAGATGGCCTCTTCGTCAAGGTCACTGAGGGTCACATGGTAACGGGTAAAACGGTTGTTTGTCTGATCTCCCAGGTATGGTATTTCATATTGTTTCTGCGAGAACCCTTCCAGGAAGAACCATATTAACTGGGCTGCCAGGTTAGAGGTCTGCGATCTGTTGTCAAGGGTGGGATTGACCTCTGTGACCGACACAATCTTCAGGTTGTCGGAGAGACCTGCATACCTTGACAGTAGGCATATCTCCTCGCCGTAGAAGCCGTTGGTGGAGGGGAGACAGGTGCCGGGTGCATCAGACTGGCGCACTGATCCTATGTCAAACACTGCGGCAGTGGCATCACGGAAGAGAGGCTCCGTCTCATGCACGGCATCCCGCACTTCCCCAATGCGCATCATGTCATAATGTCTGCGGTTGAACTTGTTCACTACCTGCTGGTCAGTCAGATAGGTTTGGTGACCAATGGCAGAAAGGTGTGAGAGGCGGCTGCCGCTGCGGTATATAAGGTCATTCATCCAGTTCAACGAGTCCGGAACTTTCTTTTCCGGGGTAAAATCAATTCGTGAATCAACTGACACAAGAGACCAGTCATGCTTGAATGACGAGATTGCACGGTCAATGGCGGGCATAAGTGCGCTGGTTCCACCAAAGAGCACCGGCACAATATTCTGTGCCAGTAACTTAGTGAGAACATCGCAAAGACCGGCCAGCGTGTCCCCGAATGAGGCACCTGTCTTGAAATTGCCAAGGTCAGTGATCTTCATCTTTCCAGGCAGCCGGGAGAAGGAGTAGAGACACCTGCGTATGGCATCCGGCGCCAGGGAGGCTCCTATATTGGCAGATGAACGGTCATCAGACACACCGAGAAGGGCAATAGCAAAAGGGGCAAGCTCCTTCACAGGTTCATTTCCGGTATTGACAACCACGTTGTGTGAAAAAGCAGCGGATCCTCTCAGTGGCTCTATGGCAGGCCTGTCAAGAGACACAGGGTCAAGATACTGGTTCAGGTCAATCATATAATTATACTGTCACTTCTTCTTTCTGCTCTTAGCACTGCCCTTCGCAGTAGCCTTGACGGTGCCTTTCGCACTTCCCTTAGGACTTCCCTTAGCACTTCCCTTAGCACTGCCCTTCGCAGTAGCCTTGACAGTGCCTTTCGCACTGCTCCTTGCACTTCCCCTCGCACTCTTTGGCTTGCCTCCCTTTTCAATTATTGCCAGGCAATCTTCTTTTGTAAGCTTAGAAGGATCAGTACCCTTAGATATGCGGTAGTTGGTCTTATCATGCACTATGTACGGTCCGTACCTGCCATTGAGCACCTTAATGTCACCGAATTCATTGATGGTCTTTTGTTTGTCTCCTTCTCTCTTCTCCCTGATAAGTTCAATGGCTCTTTCAGCGGTGATGGTATAGGGATCATCTACGTCTTTTTTGAGGGAGTAGAATTTATTGTCATGTCTTACATAGGGTCCGAACTTTCCAACGCCTACCGTCATCGGGTTCTCCTCAAAGGTGCCTACAGTACGTGGCAGTGCAAAGAGTGTGAGGGCGTCATCAAGGGTGATGGTCTCAAGAAGCTGACCCTGTCTCAGATTGGCGAAGCGTGGCTTGTTGTCGGGTGAGGCCTCGCCCAGCTGCACTACCGGACCGAACCGGCTCATCTTCGCCGCTACCGGCAGTCCTGTTACGGGATCGGTCCCCAGCTGACGGGCACCGGTCATGCGGGTCTTTGTTGCGAGAGACTCTTCAACTGTCTTACGGAATGGAGTGTAGAAGGTAGATATCATTGTGTCCCAGCCAAGCTCTCCGATGGCTATCTCATCAAATTCCTTCTCGACACCTGCGGTGAAGTTGTAGTCAAGTATATCAGGGAAATTTGCAATAAGGAAGTCGGTGACTATGATGCCTATGTCTTTCGGAAAGAGCTTTGACTTCTCCTTGCCTGCCATCTCGCTTTTCTCACTCCTGATTATTTTACCCTTTGTCAGGGTGAGCTGTGTTATCATCCTTTTTTCTCCCGCTCTCTCTTCCCGGGCGACATATCCGCGTGACTGTATAGTTGAGATGATGGGGGCGTAGGTTGAGGGTCTTCCTATACCCAGCTCCTCAAGCTTCTTCACCAGACTGGCTTCAGTGTATCGGGGAGGAGGTGAGGTGAAACGCTGAAGGGCAGTGATGACCTCAGGTGTGAGAGCCATACCTTTATCAACGCGCGGCAGAATGGATTTATCATCTTCAGATGCGTTGCTGTCATATGATTCAGTATATACCTTCAGAAAACCATCAAATAGTATTACCTCCCCGGTGGCGGTAAAATTAACAGGAGAGGTTGACATACCAATGGTAATAGTGGTCTTTTCAATCCTGGCGTCAGCCATCTGTGAGGCTAATGCCCTTTTCCAGATAAGATCATAAAGTTTTTTCTCGTTATTGCTGCCTGAGGCATCTTTCCTGTCAAAATAGGTAGGTCTGATAGCCTCATGTGCCTCCTGGGCTCCCTTTGCGTGTGTCTTGTACTGGCGTGTGCGCGAATAATCCGCTCCGTACTCGGCTGTTATAACTTCCCTGGCGGTATTGAGCGCCAGTGACGAGAGGTTTGTTGAGTCGGTTCGCATATAGGTTATCTTTCCTGCCTCATAGAGCTTTTGTGCTACAGACATCGTCTGTGCAACCGAAAAGCCCAGCTTGCGATAGGCCTCCTGCTGCAGCGTTGATGTTGTAAAAGGAGGGGCGGGTGAACGGGTGCCGGGCTTAACTACAATATTCTCTACAGTAAATTGCGATTCGCCACACTGCTCAAGGAAGTTTTTAGCTTCAGCCTCTGTGGTGTATTTTTTAGGACACTCAGCCTTAAGCATAACATCTGTTCCATCACTGTTCTTGCCGAAGAATGAGCCGGTAACCCTGTAGGCAGAGTCAGTAACGAAGCTTATGACCTCACGTTCACGGTCTACCAGCAGGCGCACGGCCACTGACTGGACTCTTCCTGCCGATAGTGAGGGCTGCACCTTTTTCCAGAGAACAGGTGAGAGCTCGAACCCCACAAGCCTGTCAAGGATCCTGCGTGCCTGCTGCGCGTTAACAAGATTCATATCTACCTGACGAGGTGACTCTACAGCCCTGGTTATGGCCTCTTTGGTTATTTCATGGAAAACAATACGCCGCGTAGTGGCGGGGTCAAGATCAAGGACGGAGATAAGATGCCATGCAATGGCTTCCCCTTCACGGTCTTCATCAGATGCAATCCACACGGTTTTGGCCTGCCCTGCCAGCTTGCGCAGCTCACTGACAACCTTCTTCTTATCTTCAGGTACCTCATATACAGGGGCAAACCCTTTCTCAACATCCACCCCAAGATCTTTCTTGACAAGGTCACGAATGTGCCCATAGCTGGAAGTGACAGTAAAGTCCTTTCCAAGAATTTTTTCTATCGTTTTTGCTTTAGCGGGAGATTCAACAATTACCAGATTTTCTGTCATCCAAGTTTTTTTAAAACAGGGCAAAGTAAATGAATAAGGACACTAACTTCAAAATTATTGAATAAATTTATGTATAAATCATTAAATTAGCGCCCTAAGAATGAGGGTATCATGACGGTTAAAAAATTCCGGAAAAGCATTATATGGTTCTGGCTGATAGTATCTCTGCCGGTTGTATTACTGCTAACATTGTTCATCCTGATTTCCAATCAGAAGCTGGGACCGCTGCCCTCTTTTGAGGAGCTTGAGAATCCGGCCAACAATCTTGCTGCAGAGGTTTATTCCGAGGATAATGTCCTTCTGGGTAAGTTTTACATTCAGAACCGTACCTGGACGGATTATGAAGATATCTCACCTTATGTTGTTGATGCGCTTATTGCCACTGAGGACATCCGTTTTTACAGGCATTCGGGTATTGACTTCAGGGGGCTGGCCAGGGTAGTTGTCAAGACCATACTTTTAGGTCAGAACACCGGAGGCGGCAGTACCATCACCCAACAGCTGGCGAAGAACCTGTTCCTTCCCCGAGATCTCTCCAATGATCCTGCCATAGTGCGTGGCGCCAAGCTGGCGGTGGCAAAGTTCAAGGAGTGGCAGACGGCGGTGAAGCTCGAGAGGAGCTATACGAAGGAAGAGATCATCACCATGTACCTGAATGTCTTTGACTTCATATATAATGCTGTCGGTATCAATTCCGCATCGCGCATCTATTTCAATACTACGCCAGATTCACTGAGCATAGAGCAGTCTGCCATGCTGGTGGGTATGCTCAAGAACTCTGTTGCATACAATCCTCTCAGGAATGAAGAGACAGCGTTCCGCAGGCGCAACGTGGTTCTCTCGCAGATGGAGCGGTACGGTTATCTCTCGCGTGGGGTGGCTGACTCCGTAAAGAAAATCCCGGTGGTCCTTGACCTGAGGGAAGACAGTCACAACAGCGGCCTTGCAACCTACTTCAGGGAATATATCCGCACAACAATGAACAAGAATGAGCCTGAAAGGGGCAAGTTCTCCTCGAACGACCTTTATGAGGAGGCCTTATGGCAATGGCAGAATGATCCGCTGTATGGCTGGTGCCGGAAGAACAAAAAGCCTGACGGGACAAATTACAATCTCTACCGTGACGGGCTGAGGATCTATACAACCCTGAATTCGAAGATGCAGGGCTATGCTGAGGAGGCACTGACAGAGCACCTCTCACAGAACCTGCAGCCTGTATTCAACAAGAGGGCAAAGAATTTCAAGAACCCGCCCTATTCAAATGACCTTAACTCTGCCCAGGTCAAACAGCTTTTGGACCGCTCTGTCAGACAGAGCGACAGGTACTTTAGCATGAGACGTGCAGGCATGCCGGAAGATTCAATTACCCTGGCCTTCAACACGCCGATCCCGATGAGGCTCTTCTCATGGGAGGGAGAGAGAGATACCATAATGACCCCGCTGGACTCAATAAGGTATTATAAGTTTTTTGTCAGGTCGTCATTTATGGCCATGGATCCTCACACCGGTCATGTAAAGGCATATATTGGAGGCCCTGATTTCAGATACTTCAAGTATGATGCTGTCACCCAGCAGAAGAAGCAGGTAGGATCAACCATCAAGCCTTTTCTGTACACTCTGGCGATGCAAGATGGCTATTCTCCATGCTTTGAGGTTGCGAATGTACCCTATTCATTTGACCTGCCCAGTGATTCAGTGCCGTGGGAGCCCAGGAGCTCAGGCCCGAAGGAGTATCACGGCAAGATGGTCACTCTCAAGTGGGGCCTGGCACAATCTGAAAATTATATATCTGCATGGGTGATGAAGCAGTTTTCACCCCAGGCGGTTGTAGACCTTATGCACCGTATGGGCATAAGGAGCTTCATAGACCCTGTATACTCAATATTTCTGGGCACCTCTGACATTTCCCTTGAGGAGATGGTGGGGGCATACGGAACCTTTGCAAACAACGGTGTCTATACCCGTCCTCTTTATGTCACCCGCATAGAAGACCGCAACGGCAATGTCATTTCAACCTTCACCCCATTCATTGATGAGGTAATCAGTGATGATGACGCCTACCTGATGACATCACTGTTGCAGGGCGTTGTCAACTCCGGAACCGCGGTGAGGTTACGGTACACATATAAACTCACAAACCAGATGGGTGGCAAGACCGGCACCACGCAGAACCATTCCAACGGCTGGTATATGGGTGTTCTGCCTGACCTTGTTGCCGGTGTGTGGACAGGGTGGGAGGATCAGGCTATTCACTTTGAAGAGCTTGCACAGGGACAGGGAGCCAATATGGCTCTCCCGGTCTTCGGCCTGTTCCTTCAGAAGCTACTTGCCGACAAGGACTTTTCGCCCCTGGCAGCGTCGCAGTTCGAGGCGCCGGCCAGCTTCAATGTTGATCTTGACTGTGACAATGTAAAGAAACAACAGCAGGGCAACCCATACAGGCAGAGGGAATACTGATCACGCAAAACTATTGCTGAATACTTGCGAATGCAGCCCGTTCTTTTGCAGGCAGAGGGAACAGTGATCACGCAAAGAGCAGTCTGACGAGACCTTCCACCTTATATACCTTTGATATCTTTATTCCGGGTTGTTCCCTTATGTTGCGGTTATATCCCGAGATGATCACCTGTTCAAAGCCCATTCTGGCTGCTTCCATGATGCGCTGTTCTATTCTTGCCACCGGCCTTATCTCTCCTGACAGGCCTACCTCGCCTGCAAAGGCAGTATGCTGATCAACACAGACATCAAGGTTAGAGGAGAGTACGGCGCTGACAACGGCAAGATCAATGGCAGGGTCACTGACCTTCAGTCCTCCGGCAATATTGAGAAAGACATCCTTTACTCCAAGCCGGAACCCGGCTCTCTTCTCAAGCACTGCCAGCAGCATATTTAATCTTCGTGTGTCATATCCTGTTGAGCTACGCTGTGGCGTGCCGTATACTGCACTGCTCACCAGCGCCTGCGTCTCTATCATGAAGGGTCGCAGTCCGTCAACCGTGGCGGCAATGCATACGCCGCTGGCTGGGTCACGGTCGCGCCGGATGAAGAGCTCTGACGGATCAGTCACCTCGCGCAGGCCGTCGGAGCCCATCTCGAAGATACCTATCTCGGCTGTTGACCCGAATCGGTTTTTCACCGGCCTGAGTATGCGGAAGACGTAATTGCCGTCGCCTTCAAACTGGAGTACAACATCAACGATATGCTCAAGCACCTTTGGCCCGGCCAGTGAACCGTCCTTGGTGATATGCCCTATGAGTATTACAGGTACGCCGGTTTCTTTGGCATAGCGGAGCATCATTGCGGTGCATTCCCTCACCTGCGATACCGATCCTGCCGAAGATTCCAGAATGGAGGAGTTGAGGGTCTGTATTGAGTCAATGATCAGCAGGTCAGGATTAATGGCACTTGCCTGTGTTATGACGCTCTCAAGTTCTGTCTCATTGTAGATGAAGCAGCCCTCATTCTTTCCTGCCAGTCTTTTTGCCCTTAGCTTGACCTGTCCTTCGCTCTCCTCTCCCGAGACATATAGTACTTTTCTATCTTGTGTTGCCAGGGCTATCTGTAATGCCAGGGTTGATTTGCCTATGCCGGGCTCACCGCCCATGAGTATCAGTGATCCTCTCACCATACCGCCTCCGAGAATGCGGTCTACCTCACCTATGCCGGTGGTTATGCGGTCATTTTCATTCGCCTCTATGCCGGAGAGAAGTTCCGGCTTGCGTTTTTTTGCGTCTTTTGTTATGATGGAGGCGGGTGAGACGCTTATGATCTCCTCGCGGTAGGTGTTCCACTCCTTGCATGCAGGACAGTGCCCAATCCATTTGGATGATTCCGCGCCGCAGTTCTGGCACACATATACAGTCTTGCTTTTTGCCATGGGGAAAGGATTATGCAGCCAAATTTAATAAATGTAAAGTATCAGGCCTCTTTTTTCATCACTACTGATGATAAAACCTTTCCGCCCTTTTTGCCGAAGAGTACATAGATTGAGATGGCGCCGGCGATAGCTACCAGTAGCAACTGGGATTCATGTGAGAGGGTAGCGTAGGCCAGGCCCTGCTCAAGTGGTATAGCATATGCCACCAGCAGTCCGCGTGATACGATCCAGTGATAGGCCCCAAGCCCGCCCTGTACCGGTGCTGCCATGCCGAAGCTGCCCACAACAAGTACGAACAATACTGCCCTCATGCCCAGCTCCGAGGTGGAAGGCAGGCACAGAAGAGGGAAGTATGTCATAAGGAAGTATGAGACCCACAGGAGAAATGTGAGTCCAATGAACTCCCATTTTTTCTTCAGTCTGGCAATTGATTTAAGCCCGTCAATAATCCCGTCGGAGAAGCTGTACATCCGCCTGAAGAGGGGCCATTTTGAAAGCTTGGATCTGAGTGTGAAATAAAGTACAATAGCCAATACGGCCAATACTGCAGAAATGATAAAGAGAGAGGTCAGCAGGCCGGTGGATGATGAAAGCTTTTCACCAGCAGGATTAAACACGTTCTCAGAGAGAAAGCTTCCGGTAGCAGTGCCGCCTATGATAAGTGTGAACCCGAGGATGAGCGGGATGGTGAGGACGTCAATAGTTCGTTCAACCAGCATGGTGCCTACGAGCTTGTCAAAGGGAATATTTTCCTTCCTGCCCAGTGAGGCGCACTTGGCGATCTCACCCAGCCTTGGGAATATCATATTTGCAAAGTAGCCCGCCACCACTGAGTGATAGGTATTTGCCAGTCGGGGCATGTATCCCAGAGGTTGAATGAGAAGG
>CAYQNT010000002.1:25591-31843 GCA_964418865.1 uncultured Rikenella sp. | reverse complement strand
AGCGTCGTGCCCTGATCAGAAAGCTCAGCAGGGAGACTATGATAGCAGGCAGCAGCCACCAGTACCGGGCTTTGCTCAGTATTGCCCACAGTTCCCTGAAGTCAATGCCCCGGAATGAAAGCCAGAGTAGAAAAAAAGCCAGTACAAGGAACAGGACGATCTTTACCGTTTGAGTCAGCCCCTTTTTCAATGTCAGACGAGTTTGTTTGTGGTAGTATCAGGGAATAAAATAATTGGTTTGAAACTCTTTGCTTCAGCGAAATCTATCATGGCGTATGACATGATAATGATCACATCACCTACGGCAACTTTCCTGGCTGCCGGCCCGTTCAGGCATATATCACCTGATCCTCTTCTGCCGGTAATGACATATGTTACAAGTCTGTCGCCGGTATTTCTGTTAAGCACATGAACCTTCTCATGTTCAACAATTCCGGCGGCATCCATCAGGTCTTCGTCAATGGTGACGCTGCCCACGTAATTCAGATCGGCGCCTGTGACGAAGACGTTATGTATTTTTGATTTGAGTATTTCTATCATCATTTTATTAAGCGATAAATACTATTGACGGTGCAAATATATATATCCTTTTATTTACCGCAACCTTACTTCGATATTGTCTATGAGCCTTACCTCGCCTGCAAAGAGGGCGATACAGGCGTAGTATAGCTTCTCCGGCGGCATCTCTTCATGTAAGAGCAGTGGTGCAAGGGTACCATCTTCAACTATCTCAAAATACTCGAGTCTGAAGTCAGGTATCATATTTATTCTGTCAGTGACAAACTCCTTTATCTCCTCAGGGTCATAATCTGATATCATGGCGGCTGCGGCTATCAGTGTCCGGTATATCTCGCCTGCTCTCTCACGGTGCATGGGCAGGAGACGTCTGTTGCGGCTGCTCATGGCCAGTCCGTCACTTTCCCTGACTATGGGACAGGAGACGATCTCAATTTTAGGAAAGTCACGGCGCGCCAACTCTCTTATTATTGTCAGCTGCTGATAATCTTTTTGTCCGAAGAACGCCACGGATGGCCTTATGATATCAAAGAGCCTTGAGACCACCTGGGCCACACCGTTGAAGTGTCCGGGCCGGTGGGCCCCTTCCATAACCCTCTCCAACTCTCCGAAGTTAAAGATACGGGAGTCCGGCTCGGGGTATATCTCCTCCTCCGGCGGAGCAAAGACAAAATCATTCTCACGAAGAACCTCTGACAACATCTTCAGGTCAGTATCAATTGTCCGGGGGTACCTCTGCAGGTCCTTAGGGTCATTGAACTGTGTAGGGTTGACAAAGATGCTCACTGCAACCATCCTGCAACTTTTTATTGCAGCCTCAACCAGTGAAAGATGGCCTTCATGCAGAGCTCCCATGGTAGGTACAAACCCGGGATTCCTCAGGACGCACACCCTATAATGCTCCCTTACCTCCTTGGTTGTTGTAAACACTTTCATTGTAATGCTTTTAAGTAACACTGCCGGTAGCATACCGGAGCCGAATATCATCCGACAATACAAAATAACACCATTTTGTCAGTAACCAGCTGGATTTTAGCTAGGAATTAATTGTATTTTTTTTATTATCTTTGCACTTTAATTAAATTAAGGTATATCGGGAGGTTTTAATGGAAAGCAGGAGGGTATTATTTGTTTCACAGGAGATCATGCCATACCTTGGGGAGACAAAGCTTTCGAAGATCAGCCGTGATCTGCCGCAGGGCATACAGGAAAGAGGGAAGGAGATCAGGACATTCATGCCCCGATATGGTTCCATCAATGAGAGAAGGAATCAGCTTCATGAGGTCATCCGCCTATCGGGAATGAACCTTATCATTGATGACACTGATCACCCGCTGATCATAAAGGTGGCTTCGATACAGTCAGCACGAATGCAAGTGTACTTCATTGACAATGATGATTACTTTCAGAGAAAACATACGGTAGCAGATGCTGCCGGGAATGAATATGAGGATAATGACGAGAGGGCCATATTTTTTGCCAGGGGTGTGATAGAGACAGTAAGAAAACTTAGATGGAGCCCTGACATAGTGCATTGCCATGGATGGCTCACATCACTGATACCTCTTTATATACGCAGGCTATATGCCGATGACCCGGTATTCAGCAAGGTCAGAACGGTCTATTCGATCTACAATAATGGGTTTAAAAAACCGTTAAGACCTGCACTGCTAGCTAAGCTGGAATCAGACGGGATTGATAGCGGCTCACTGAAGACAATAAAGAACAAAGCTGATTTTCCCAGACTCACAATGCTGGCTGCAGAAAACTCTGACGGAGTAATCTTCGGATGTGAAAATATTGATGAGCAGGTGATGAAACAGATCACCGCCATGGGCAAACCTCTCCTTGAGTTCAAGGGAGAGGAGAATTATATAGATTCTTACAATGAATTTTATGACAAGCTCCTTCTGGAATCAAAGAAATAAAAACAAAAGTACTGCCCGTTCCGGGCTGTTGAAAACGTTACTGCCTCTCTTTGTCCTGCTCCTTGTGCTCGCTGCCTCATGTTCCGATGATCCTGCGAAGATTGGGCTCGGACTGTTGCCTGACGACGACTTCATTGAGATCAGGTCAACGGATACTATAAGCGTCCGCGCTTATACCATGTATAAAGAGCAGTCGCTGTCAAGTGACAGTACGAGGATGATTGCCGGGGGAATCTATGATGAATATTTCGGCAGCACCTACTGTGACTTCGTGACCCAGCTCAGGCTGATGACGGCCTGGCCTAATATTGATTATGAGATAGACTCTGTGTTACTGACCTTCGTCCCCTCAAAAGTCTCAGGTGACACTCTTGGTACTCATTATATGAGACTATGTGAGACCGGCAAACTCATTACAGATACAACCGAGTTCTATTCTGCACAGGACCCTGATACCATAAAGTTTCTGGGCGAATACCTGTTGCCTATTATGAGGCCGGGTAAGATGGTTGTAATCAAGTTACACAACTGGGTTGGGGAACACCTTCTCAGGGATACAACGCAGTTTTTGCCCGCGTCAAAATTCTACAAGGAATATTTCAAAGGACTTTATTTCAACATCAAAAGCGCCACAAACCCTATTCTTGTTGAGATGAATGCCTCCAGAGATGCCTATTCTGATCCGCTGGTGATCACTATTTTCTATCACAGCCCTACGGACGTGAAGTACAATTATTCATTTGTTGCCACACACAGAGCAGTGAACTATAACAGGTTCACCCATGACCGTTCCACGGCTGACCCCAATAAGCAGATAATGCATGTCAATGATTTGGTAACAGATACTGCCGTCTTTATTCAGACATACCAGGGAGTCTACGTCAAACTTGACCTGCCCTCTCTTGTGGCATTCAGGGATGTACAGAATCTGGCAGTGAACAAGGCCAGGATTATTGCACCGGTATATCTTGACTCGGAGGCCTATCTTGAAAAAAACATGCCTGCACGTATCTACCTCAGATACCGTGACAGTAAGGATAGGGAAGTGGCAGTTCCTGATCTGGTGCATGACGTGGCTTTCATGGATGGCACATACCACGCCGGACAAGGCTACTACTTCAACATCACCACATTTGTCCAGAGATACCTTCAGGGAATAATTGATAATCCTTCCGTGGAACTGTTTTTCCCTCTGACATCAACACAAAACGTAATCTTCAAGGCCAACACCAACGTACCTGCCATCAGGTTTGAGTTTGCATACACAGTATATTGATTTACTGACATATTGTAATTTTTATGTGTGGAATTGTAGGATACATAGGTTCCCGTCCTGCCCGTGATATTGTTATAAATGGGCTTAAGAGGCTGGAATACAGGGGATATGACTCTGCAGGGATAGCCATCAGTGACGGTGAAAGGGTAGAGGTCTTCAAGTGCACCGGCAGGGTTCGCGACCTTGAGGAGATGGTTCGCAGTAAGGACTTCAACGGGCCTGTTGCCATGGGGCATACACGGTGGGCAACGCATGGCGAGCCCAATGAGATAAACGCTCATCCTCAGGTCTCATACAGGGGCCATTTCATTGTTGTACATAACGGCATTATTGAAAACTATGCACGTATAAAGAGACACCTTGAAAGCCGTGATGTGCATTTCACCAGTCAGACAGATACAGAGGTTCTTGCCAACCTGATGGAACATCTCTATCTTGAGGGTGACCTGTCAGCCGAGCAGGCTATCATCATGGCTTTGAACAAGGTGGAGGGTACCTACGGCATTGCTGTTTACTGCCGCAATGAGCCCGGCAAGCTCTTCGCTGCCAGGCTGGGCTCGCCGCTTGTGATAGGTGTGGGTGACGGTGAAAACTTTATAGCCTCAGACGCCACTCCCATCGTTGAGCATACCCAGCGGGTCATATATCTCAATGATGATGACCTTGCGGTGATAAAGAAGGACGAGATGGTTCTCAAGAGCATAAGGAACAAGCGGGTTGAACCTGAGGTTAAGGAGGTAGATCTGAAGCTTGGTGAGATAGACAAGGAGGGGTTTCCACATTTCATGCTCAAGGAAATCTTTGAGCAGCCACGCGCAATACATGATACTTTCAGGGGAAGGATCCTGCCCAACCAGTCTGGGCTGATGCTCGGCGGGCTTCATAATGTGTTTGACACCATGGTCACAGCCGACAGGATATTGATTGTTGCCTGCGGTACTTCATGGCATGCCGGTCTGGTAGGTGAGTACATAATTGAGGAGTTTTGCCGTATCCCCGTTGAGGTTGAGTATGCTTCGGAGTTCAGATACCGTAATCCGATCATCAAGAGCGGAGATATTGTTTTGGCTATCAGCCAGAGCGGCGAGACTGCCGACACCCTTGCCGCCATACGTCTGGCGAAGGAGCACGGAGCTACGGTGCTGGGTATATGCAATGTTGTGGGATCGTCAATCTCGCGTGAGACCAATGCTGGTGTCTTTACCCATGCCGGCCCTGAGATAGGTGTTGCTTCAACGAAGGCATTTACGACCCAGGTAGTGGCACTGGCCATGATCTCCTTTGAGCTAGGTTACCGTAAGGGGCTGATTGATGAGACCCGGTACCGGGCGCTGATCTGTGAGCTCTCCTCCCTTCCTGACAAGGTGGAGATCGCGCTGAAGATGAATGACAAAGCTCTTGAGCTCGCACACATATACAAGGACTCAACAAACGCCCTTTACCTCGGCAGAGGCCTGCTCTACCCGGTGGCTATGGAAGGAGCACTGAAATTGAAGGAGATATCTTACATACATGCCGAAGGCTACCCTGCTGCTGAGATGAAACATGGCCCCATAGCTCTGATTGATGAACATATGCCGGTGGTGGTGGTGGCCACCAGGGAAAGCTCCTACGAAAAGATAGTAAGCAACATCCAGGAGGTCAAGGCACGAAAAGGAAAGATAATTGCCGTGGTAACAGAAGGTGACGAGGTGATCAGCCAAATGGCTGACTATGTGCTGGAGGTGCCTGAAACGATACCCGTCTTTGCTCCCGTATTGGCTGTGGTTCCGCTGCAGCTACTATCATATCATATTGCTGTTTTGCGCGGTTGCGACGTTGACCAGCCCCGGAACCTGGCAAAATCAGTCACTGTTGAATAATTAAAAGCTGAGTAAAATGGCTGATGGTTACAGAAGTCTGAGTATTGGAGAGATTCGCGGTCTTGAGGCTGCAGGCTGCCGAAGTAATTCTTGGGGAAGCATCTTTGTCAAAGACCCGTTTGATGCCGGGAGGATACAGAACGTCACCTTCTCAGGCACTGTCAGGCTTGGCCTGTTAGACGGGGAGGCACACGAGAGATGCGGACTGCCATTATTACATGGCATAAAAAATGCACACATTCATAACTGTAACATAGCTGATAATGTCACTATCACTGACATCACAGGGTTCATTGCCAATTATGATATAGAAGAGGATGTTGTAATCAGAAACTGCGGCCACATCTCCACCGAGGGGTTCACATCATTCGGTAATGGAACACGTGTGGCAGTTCTCAATGAGACAGGCGGAAGAGAGGTACCTATATGGGACCGTCTGACATCTCACATGGCCTACATCATCACTCTTTACAGGCACAGGCCTGTTGCCATAGAGGTGATAGAGAAGATGATATGTGATTATAGCGAGAGTATTAAGAGAGACCGCGGTGTGATCGGCTCAGGCTCATATATTGCGGGTTGCGGCACGATAAAAAACGTGAGGATCGGAAACGGGGCGGTGATAGAAGATGTCTCACGCCTGACAGAAGGATCAGTGAACAGCTCGTTC
>CAYQNT010000002.1:0-25549 GCA_964418865.1 uncultured Rikenella sp. | reverse complement strand
GCAATGACGTGATCATGGATCACTTCATCATCTGTTCAGGATCAACGGTCAGTGATGCCGCTGTGATAGACAAGTGCTTCATCGGTCAGGGATGCACACTGTCAAAACAATATTCAGCTGAGAACTCACTCTTCTTCTCAAACTGCGGAGGCTATCACGGTGAAGCATGCTCCATCTTCGCCGGACCATATACGGTCACCCATCATAAGTCAACGCTCCTTATTGCCGGCATATTCTCGTTCATGAACGCCGGTAGCGGTTCTAACCAGAGCAACCACATGTACAAGCTGGGCCCCATCCATCAGGGTATAATGGAGAGAGGGTCAAAGACTACCAGTGACTCGTATGTTCTATGGCCCTCGCGCATAGGACCGTTCACGCTGGTGGTCGGACGTCATTACCATAACGTTGACACAACACAGTTTCCCTTCTCTTATCTGACGGAGGCGAGCTATGAATCACAGCTTGTACCGGGCATTAACCTGCGCAGCGTAGGAACCATACGCGATGCCCAGAAATGGCCTAAGAGAGACATGCGCAAAGACCCGAAGAAGCTTGATCAGATAAACTATAACATTCTCAGCCCGTTCACCGTCGGCAAGATGATCAACGGCAGGAAACTCCTGAAGAAACTACTTACAGAGAATGCGGGTCAGCAGAATATCTACTTTGACAGGATAAGCATGAAGGCAGCAGGGGCCGAACGTGGTATCAACCTCTACCAGATGGGTATAGAGAAGTTCATTGGTAACTCGGTCATCAAGCGGCTGGAGCGCCTTGTTTTCAAAACTGATAGTGAAATAAGGGCCAGGCTGAAGCCCGACTCTGAAAAAGGTATGGGCGACTGGATTGATATGTCAGGACTGATCACACCGCTCAGCTCAGTTGAGGAGTTGCTTAATGCAATTGAGAGCGGGAAGATGAAGAACGCCGATGCCATAAACAAGAGCTTCGCAGACATGCATAAGCACTATTATGATATGGAGTGGACATGGGTCTATGACAAGCTTCCACAACTGACAGACAAGCCAAATGATGAACTGACGGCATCAGATATCATCATGATAGTGGAGAGATGGAAGAAGAGCGTGATAGATCTTGACAAGATGCTTTATGAGGACGCCCGCAAGGAGTTCACCCTCTCATCAATGACCGGCTTCGGTATTGACGGTGATGATGAGGTCAAGAAGCGCGATTTCGAGCAGGTGAGGGGCGACTTCGAGAAGAACAGTGTTGTGCTGGCCATCCTCGATCATATAAAAGATAAGACGGCGCTGGGTGACGAGCTGATTAAGCGTCTCAAGGTCTGAGGGTCTGAAGGTCTGTCGCCCCGCAGGCGGGGCTCCGTCTTGCAGTCTGCTCCCTGCTCCCTGCCCCACGCTCCCTGCTCCCTGCTCCCTGCTCCGGCTGCTGACTGCTACTGCTGCTGACTGCCGACTGGCTGACTGCCGACTCCCTACTTGCTGCCATACATCTCCTCGTAATACTTCGAGTAGGCACCGGATAATATCGTGTCCATCCACGGCCCGTTAGCCAGGTACCAGTCGACTGTCATGCCGAGACCCTGCTCAAAGGTGACTGACGGCTTCCATCCAAGCTCGCTCTGCAGCTTGCTGCTGTCAATGGCATAGCGAAGGTCATGGCCTGCACGGTCAGTGACATAGGTGATGAGTTTTTCCGAGCTGCCGGCGCTTCTGCCTAGCCTCTCATCCATGATGCGGCAGAGCTGACGTACAAGGTCAATATTCATCCACTCGTTGTCACCACCCACATTATATGTCTCGCCGGGCTTTCCCTCATGGAAGATGAGGTCAATGGCTGCCGCATGATCCTCAACATAAAGCCAGTCGCGTATATTCTCTCCCTTCCCATATACCGGTATGGGTTTCATGGACTTAATATTATTGATGGTAAGAGGAATGAGCTTCTCTGGGAACTGGTTGGGACCGTAGTTATTCGAACAGTTTGAGATCACGAAGGGCAGCCCGTAAGTGTTGCCGAAGGCTCTCACCATATGGTCTGAGCTGGCCTTGGAGGCTGAGTAGGGGCTCCGTGGGTCATATGGAGTCTGCTCAGTGAATAATCCGCCATGCTCAAGAGAGCCGTAAACCTCATCGGTAGATACGTGGTAAAAGGGCTTCTTCACCTTCATGGCCGGCTCGGTATCACGAAATGCTGTCAGCAGGTTGACGGTACCTATAATGTTTGTGTGGATGAACTCATCAGGTGAGCTGATAGATCTGTCTACATGTGACTCGGCGGCAAGGTGAATGACACCCTCGAACCTGAACTCACTGAAGAGGGCATTGACTGCCTGTTTGTCTACAATGTCCACCTTACGAAACAGATAGTTGGGTTCCTTACCTATATCGGTAAGGTTACCCAGGTTACCTGCATAGGTAAGCTTGTCAGCATTGACAATAGTATAGTCAGGATATTTGTTGACGAAGCGTCTTACAACGTGTGTACCTATGAATCCTGCTCCTCCGGTAATGAGTATGGCTCTTTTCATTATCATCTGTTTTTTAATTTGTTTTCCCATCGCCATGCTGTCTCCATGGCCTCCTCAATGGTTATCTCCGTTTTCCAGTGCAGCTCCCTGTTGGCGAGTGACGGATCGGCCCATATCTTTTCAATATCACCGGCTCTGCGTCCGGCAACAGAATACTTAAGAGTGACGCCGGTGGCTTTCTCAAAAGCCCTGATAGCTTCCAGCACTGAGAGACCTTTTCCCATGCCCAGGTTAAATACTTCGTAGCCAGCCTTGGTCTCACCGTTAAGCAGTCTCCGCAGTGCCATCACATGAGCTTTAGCCAGGTCTACCACATGGAGATAATCGCGGATGCATGATCCGTCAGGTGTGTCATAATCAGTACCGAAGACCTTCAACTCATCCCTGAGCCCGATAGCAGTCTGTGTGATGAAAGGCACAAGGTTATCAGGTACGCCGCGCGGCAGCTCTCCTATATGTGCTGAAGGATGGGCTCCGATAGGGTTAAAGTATCTGAGTGATATTGCCTTGTGTGTCGGTCTGGCAGCCATGGTGTCACGGATGATCACCTCTCCGGCCTGCTTGGTGTAACCATAGGGTGAGGCAGCATCTCTGACCTGTGAGGCTTCCGTAACGGGGAGCTCGTCAGGCTGACCGTAGACAGTACATGATGATGAGAAGACCATCAACGGTGTGTTATGACTCTCCATCACAGCAAGGAGGTTCATTAATGAGACGAGGTTGTTTCTGTAATAGTCAAGAGGTTTTTCTACCGACGCGCCAACAGCTTTGTATGCGGCAAAGTGAATAATGGCATCTATTCTGCCCTCGGCATTGAAGACCGACTCAAGCATCTTCAGGTCACAGAGGTCATAATCATAAAACTTAGGCATGACCCCGGTGATGGCCTGAATGCCGTCAAGCACGGATTTCTCCGAGTTGTACAGGTTGTCAATGATCACCACATCAAAGCCTGCTACAATCAGCTCCACGGCTGTGTGGGAACCGATGTATCCTGTTCCGCCGGTAACAATTATCTTCTTCTTCATTACAGACTCCAGTATGTTAGCCATTTTGTCTTGTTCCTGTAAATACCCTTGAGGTCTACCAATATACCTCTCTCATTGAGCAGATCCAGGAAGAATTTCTCATCAAGGTTAGAGTATTCTTTATGGGCAACTGCCACTATTATGGCGTCATATTTTCCTTCGGGCTGTTTGCTCATCTCCAACCCGTATTCATGTTTTACCTCTTCATGTGATGCTCCCGGATCAATCACGTTGACCTCAACGCCAAAGTCGCGCAGCTCATTGACCACATCAATGACCTTGGAGTTGCGTATATCCGTTACATCTTCCTTAAAGGTCATGCCCATGATGAGCACCCTGGCCTTGTCAGGACTCTTGTGTGCCGCTATGATCTTCTTTACCGTCTGCTTGCCTGCATAGGCTCCCATGCCGTCATTGGTAGACCTGCCGGAGTCGATCATCTGTGGATGGTAACCCATAGCCTTGGCTTTGTAGGAGAGGTAATAGGGGTCAACCCCTATGCAGTGACCACCCACCAGGCCTGGGTAGAACTTCAGGAAATTCCATTTTGTGCCGGCAGCCTCAAGCACTTCGTAGGTGTTTATATCCATACGGTTGAAGATGATAGAGAGCTCATTCATGAAGGCAATGTTGATGTCACGCTGTGTGTTCTCTATGATCTTGGCCGCTTCCGCCACTTTTATTGATGATGCACGGTGTACTCCGGCCTCTATTATCAGCTCGTAGGTAAGTGCAATATTCTCTGCCGATTCAGCGTCACAGCCGCTGGTCACTTTTACTATCCTGGTCAGAGTATGGTTCTTGTCGCCCGGGTTGATTCGTTCAGGTGAAAAGCCCACCTTGAAGTCCTCCGGACACTTTAATCCTGAATATCTCTCAAGAACAGGCAAGCAGTCCTCTTCGGTGCATCCGGGATAGACGGTCGACTCATATACCACATAGTCGCCCTTCTTGAGTATGCGCCCCACCGTCTCTGATGCCTTGAGCACAGGGGTGAGGTCAGGGAGATTATGTTTGGTTACCGGTGTCGGGACGGCTATTATGTGGAATGATGCCCCTCGCAGATCTTCCGGATCAGCTGTATAGATGATATCTGTTCCTTCAAACGCCTCATGATCAAGCTCGTTACTGGGATCGATGCCTTTTTTCATCAGCTCAACCCTGTCAGGCCTGATATCGAAGCCTATTACACTGATTTTTTTTGCAAACTCAAGGGCGATAGGAAGGCCAACATAACCCAGACCTATGAGAGAGAGTTTTACCTCTTTGTTTATTAGTTTACGGTACATCTTATTTTTTTATTTTGGGGTGGTAGTCTCCTGTTAATACTGACAGTGCGGAGTTTCTTATCTGGTATACTGTCTCGATACTCTGGCGGGCATCGTCGAGGCCGTAGCCGTTTCCTTTAAGGATTTCACGGTAGGTAACAGTATGCAGATCGGTGAATCCTTCGGAGAACTCCAGTTCCTCACCGTTAACTGTGATATTTCTGTATGTCCTTTGACCCTTCTCCCTCACCGCTACGGGGAGGTCATTGCAGTCGATGCTCAGGAACCATCTTACGCGTGCATTTTTAAGTTCAAGGAAGCCTGAGGCTTTGTCGCGCTCAAGCAGGTGCACCCTGTTTGAGACTACCGGGCCAAAGATCCACCCCAGCATATCAAAGAAGTGAACGCCTATGTTGGTGGCTATACCGCCTGATTTGTTGATATCGCCTTTCCATGAGATATAGTACCAGTTTCCCCGGCTGGTGATATATGTAAGGTCAATGTCGTGTTTCTTACCTACGGGGGCTGCTGCTATCTTATTGCGCAGCTCCATGATCACAGGGTGGTGCCTGAGCTGCAGGATGTTGTATATTCTGTGCCCTGTCTCTTTTTCAATCTCCTGAAGCGCATCAATATTCCACGGGTTCAGCACCACTGGCTTTTCGCATATAGCGTCTGCATGGTGGCGCAGAGCGAACCTGGTGTGTGAGTCATGCAGGTAGTTTGGTGAGCAGATACTTACATAATCAAGCTGTACGCCCACCCTCCTGAGTTTGTCAACATGTCTGTCAAACCTCTCGAACTCAACGAAGAAGTCGCTCTCGGGGAAGTAGCTGTCTAATTTGCCTACACAGTCAAACTTGTCAAGGCTTGCCAGCAGGCGGTTGTCTGTATCCTTTATTGCTCTCAGGTGCCGATCGGCAATATATCCGGCAACCCCTATGAGTCCGAAGTTCTTAGGTGTCTTTTTCATCAGAATAATGTTAAGATGGCATAAATGTATCAAATAACTTTTGTTACCTCTTCCCCGCTGAGCCTGTATCTCTGGCTGCTCTCCGGGCAGACAGCGATGCCGTCAGCACTGAAGGAAAGCTTGTGACCGTATTCGGATACCCATCCGGTCTGGCGTCCGGGGTTACCGATCACCAGCGCATAAGGCTTGACATTTTTGGTTATCACTGTGCCGGCTCCGATGAGCGAGTACTCACCTATTTCATTGCCACATATAATGGTGGCATTGGCACCTATGGAGGCGCCACGTCTGACCATGGTGGTGACGTACTGGCTGCTTCTGATGACAGCGCTGCGGGGGTTTATAATGTTCGTAAATACCATTGACGGTCCAAGGAAAACATCGTCTTCACATATAACTCCGGTATATATAGATACATTGTTCTGTACTTTGACATTATTTCCCAGCTTTACAAGGGGAGAGATAACCACGTTCTGCCCTATGTTGCATCGCTCACCTATGACAGCCTCTTTCATGATGTGGCTGAAGTGCCAGATCTTTGTTCCGCGGCCGATGGTGCACCCGTCATCGATAACTGCTGTTTCATGTGCAAAAAAATGCTTTTCCATAGTTTTTTTTCAGTTATACTTAGACCTTATGCAGCCGGTGATGTATTCCAGCTGCTCACTGTCAATTTCTGTATGCATGGGTAGTGACAGCACCTCACCGGTGAGCAGGGTTGTCACCGGGAAGTCGTCAGGTCTGTATCCAAGGTGGGCATAAGCTTTCTGCATGTGCAGTGGCACCGGGTAGTAGATCATCGAGGGTATCCCCTCATTTTCAAGGCACTCGCGCAGATTATTCCGTTCGTTACCATCAATGCGCAGGGTATACTGGTGAAATATATGTGAGGTGTATGGCGCCCGCACGGGTATGGTGATTCCATGCAGTCCTGACAGCTCCCGGTCATAGTATGCCGCAGCTTTCTGTCGTGCCTCATTGAATGCATCGAGGTGGCGCAGCTTCACTCTCAGGACGGCAGCCTGGATAGTGTCAAGGCGTGAGTTGACCCCTATGGTGTCATGGTAATATCTGACTTTCATGCCGTGATTTGTGATGCTTCTGATGAGTGCTGCAAGCTCGTCATTGTCAGTGAAGAGAGCACCGCCGTCACCGTAGCATCCCAGGTTCTTGGAAGGGAAGAAGGAGGTGCATCCTATAGTACCCATGGTACCGGATTTCTTAACTGTGCCGTCGCTGAAGCGGTATTCCGCTCCCGTGGCCTGCGCCACATCTTCTATTATATGCAGGCCGTGCCGGCGTGACAGAGCAATTATCGGCTCCATGTCGGCACACTGGCCGAAGAGGTGCACAGGCACTATCGCTTTGGTGCGCGGTGTAATGGCTCTCTCAATTGCCTCAGCGGTGATGTTGAAAGTACCAGGGTCAGGGTCAACAAGCACTGCCTTCAGGCCAAGAAGCTCAATGACCTCAACCGTGGCAATGAATGTGAAGTTGGTGGTGATGACTTCATCACCCCTCCTGAGACCGAGAGCCATCATGGCTATCTGCAGGGCATCGGTGCCATTGGCACAGGCAATTACATTGCGTACTCCCAGGTAGCGCTGTAGCTCCTCTTCAAAAAGACGCACATCAGGCCCCTTGATGAAAGCCGTTGAGCTGATGACCCCGGCAACAGCGCTGTCTATATCTGCCTTAAGCCTCTCGTACTGTGACCTAAGGTCAACCATTTCAATTTTTTGCATCGGATTTCTCACTCTTTCATGCGAAGATAATGGATTTTATTTTAAAGCTTTTCTGGCTATGAAGTCAGGTTTCTTTTTTATCTTTGTTCTCTATTCTGTCTTTATGGCGAGGGACATCAGCGGTTACATCAGAGAATTACTCTTCAGGCACGATTGTGTCATTATTCCGGGCTTTGGCGCGTTTATCGGGAACTATTTCCCGGCACGTGTCGACCGTAAAGAAGGGTTTTTTCAGCCACCCTCAAGAAAAATAACGTTTAACCGTCATTTAACAGGGAATGACGGCCTGATCATAGGCCATATCTCATCTACCCAGGGTATAGGTTATGGTGAGGCGCGTGACATTGTCAACGACTGGGCCGGTGAACTCAGAAGGAAGATCATGGCAGGTAATCCTGTCACCATGGATCACCTCGGCGTTTTTTCACTCAACTATGAAGGATCTATTGTCTTTGAGCCTGATCTGACGATCAATTACCTTCTTTCATCTTACGGGCTGAGCGCCTATCACCGTCATCCTGTTACAGGTTTCGATGTGAGGAAGAAAGTGCTTGAGAAACGTCATGAGCCCTCAGTGAGCCAGCCGACAGTGAGAACCCTGCTCACCCGGGCAGCTGTGATAATACCTGTTCTTGTTGCGCTTGCTCTTGTGCCTTTCAATGACCATCTCTTTAAAGGCAACATGGAAGAGTCAACTCTTAACCCTCTCGCCAGGGCCGAGCTGGAGTTTAACCGCGAACAGATTGATGCAGACAGAGCTGCCGTGACAGCGGTGATAGATTTAACTGATGAGCTTCCGTCTCCCGATCAGGTAGTTGCTAAAGAGCCTGTATCAACGACTCAGACAGTGACCCGTCCGGCACCTGCAGCAGTTGAAAAGCCTTCGTCTTCCCGTCAGATAGTAGCCAATGAGCCTGTAGCAGCACCTCCTGTCATTTCTCAGGAATCAGCCTGGCAAGCACCTGCTGTTGCACGTACATCACCATCTCAGACACTCCCCCGTCAGTCGCGGGCAGTGGTGGTAGAAGAATACAGGTATCTGATCATTATAGGAAGTTTTCAGGGTGAGGATAACGCGCTAACCATGGTCAATAAGCTGCGAAAGCTGGGTTATGACCCGGAAGTGGCAGGCGGGCCTGACGGATACCTTCGCGTAAGCGCCGATTCATTTGCAACACTTGACGAGGCTAAGATTGCCCTCAACAAAATGATAGGCAAGTTCCCGGGCTCATGGGTTTATAAAAGCAGGTGATCAAAGCCTGTTCTCAGGACGGATGCGGAGGTCTTATTTAACGGGGCTTCCGTTTTTTATTTTCTGCTCAGGCACTACAAACACCAGCTTACCCTGATCATCCTCAGCCAGCAATATCATGCCCTGTGATTCAATACCCTTAATGGTACGGGGAGCAAGGTTGACTATGACTGATATGATCTTTCCCGGAAGCTCTTCAGGACTGAAGTGCCCTGCAATACCTGAGACTATTGTCCGCACATCAATACCTGTGTCAACCTTCAGTTTTATAAGCTTGGTTGTCTTTGGCACCTTCTCTGCCTCCAGAATGGTGGCTGTCCGTATATCCATCCTGTTGAACTCCTCGAAGGTGACATCCTCCTTTTGGGCGATGGCAGCAGCTCCGTTGTCCTCATTGGCCATTCGGGTGTCATGAAGCTTCCTGATCTGTATCTCTATCTCCTGATCTTCTATTCTGGAGAACATCAGTTCACCTGATGAAACGTGGTGTCCGGGAGCCAGCAGATCGGTTCTGCCTGCAGCATCCCAGTTAAGTTTGGAGAGGCCCACCCAGCCTCTCAGCTTATTCATTGAGAAAGGCAGGAACGGCTCCAGCAGAATGGCCAGGTTGGCTGTTATCTGAAGTGAGATATATAATATGGCTTTGACTCGTTCAGGATCGGTCTTGATCACCTTCCATGGTTCGGTGTCGGCGAGGTACTTGTTACCCAGGCGCGCCAGATTCATGGCTTCTGCCAGTGCCTGGCGGAATTTGAAGAGGTCGAGGTTGTTTTCTACATTTCTTCTGCACTCCATGACAGCCTCTATGGTGGCGTTGTCATAGGCGGTCATGGTGCCCGGGGTGGGCACAACACCCTGATAGTAGTTGTTTGTCAGCACCAGGGTGCGATTGACAAAATTACCCAGGATAGCTACCAGCTCATTATTATTACGAGCCTGGAACTCTTTCCAGGTGAAGTCGTTGTCTTTGGCCTCCGGGGCGCTGGCGCAGAGGGCATAACGGAGCGAATCCTGCTTACCGGGAAAATCCTCAAGGTATTCATGCAGCCAGACAGCCCAGTTCCTTGAGGTGGAGATCTTGTCATTCTCAAGATTGAGGAACTCGTTGGCAGGCACGTTGTCAGGGAGGATATAGCTTCCCTCGGCCTTAAGCATGGCCGGGAAGATAATGCAGTGGAAGACGATGTTATCCTTGCCTATGAAGTGTATCATACGCGTCTCAGGGTCTTTCCAGTATTTCTCCCAATCGGGAGTAAGCTCTCTTGTTGCGGATATGTAACCTATAGGAGCGTCAAACCATACATATAGCACCTTTCCGTCAGCGCCATCCACCGGCACCGGCACTCCCCAGTCGAGATCACGACTGACAGCTCTGGGTTGCAGTCCCTGGTCGAGCCACGACTTGCACTGTCCGTACACGTTTGGTTTCCATTCGGTGTGCTCTTCGAGGATCCATTTTCTTAACCATGGTTCATATTTGTCAAGCGGAAGGTACCAGTGGAGGGTGTCACGCATGACAGGAGGGTTGCCGCTGATTGTCGAGCGTGGATTGATGAGATCAGTGGGGCTGAGTGATGTACCGCACTTCTCACACTGGTCGCCGTAGGCATTCTCATTACCACAATGAGGACATGTTCCGGTGATATACCTGTCGGCCAGGAAGCACCCGGCCTCCTCGTCGTAATACTGGCTGGTAGTCTTCTCAATGAAGTCTCCATGGTCATAGAGCTTGCGGAAGAACTCCGAGGCTGTATCGTAATGTATCTTGTTGGAGGTGCGTGAGTAGATGTCAAAGGAGATACCGAAATCACTGAAAGCCTTCTTGTTCAGTTCATGGAAGCGGTCAACAACCTCCTGAGGGGTGATGCCTTCCCTGCGTGCCTTAAGGGTGATAGGTACTCCGTGCTCGTCAGAGCCGCAGATGGAGATCACATCTTCGCCACGCATCCTGAGCCAGCGCGTATAGATGTCTGATGGCACGTATACACCCGCAAGATGCCCTATATGTATCGGTCCGTTGGCATACGGAAGGGCGGATGTGATAAGATGGCGCTTGTATTTCTTCATCTGTGGATGCAATTGCATTATTTTAACCCGGCAAATATAACGATTTTAGATCTTTGCCCTGATGACTGTCATTCAACATGACCGAAGGCTGCCAGAACATCATTCATGTAGGTGCGAGACACCGGCACTGATGAAGGGGGCGTACTGTCAAGCTCAAGAAGAAGACCCTCCTTCTCTCTGCGTATCAACTTTACCTTACCGATATTGACAAGATATGAACGGTGGCACCGAATGATGGCCTCCTCCTTCAGCTCATCCTCAAGGGCGCGGAGAGTGTTACGCAGCATGAACCGCGTAAGCTTGCCCTGTGACTGATAACAGACGGTAATATAGTTATCACTCGCCTGTATAAATAGTATGTCAGAGTGCTTAAGCACTATCCTCATCACTCCCTTTTCATCTTTCAGGTGTACCATAGGCCGCTGCCCTGAGAGGTCTGGCTGCTCCCTGATCACCGTAAGCTTCATCTTGCTGTCACGCCATGTGAACCAGAGCCACAGGATGGTGTACGGCAGCAAAAGGGTCAGTGAGGTGTTCTGAACGGATCTCGCCAGAAGCTCCGGTAAGGTCCGATGATCATCAAGTATCACTATCTCGAAAAAAGTGAAGAAGAGGGCCATGGATACTATCTCTGCCGCCACCCAGATCAGATATTGCCCTATCAAAAGCTGCATACCCCGGCGGACGGCATGGTACATGATAATCCTGCTGACCGCAACAACAAGAACACCGGCAAGAATCACCCCGCTGGCATAAAAGAGCAGTGTGGGTTTTGTTACCTCAAACCAGGCAGCCACGCCAAAGGGTGTGTAGAGGTTTAGGAAGAGCAGCGCGAACCCTGCTGTGAAAAGGATTGTTGTTACAAGATTCCCCTTTTCTGTAAGGTAGCCGGGCAGCTTTTTATTCAGGTCGATATTCATTGCAATACTCTCATGAGCAAAAGTAACACTTTTGAGGATTTATTGGTTTTTGATGGATCAAAGCCGCTGGATTTCACCCCTGCAGAGCCAATTTGACCCCTCGGTGGAAGGTTCTGACCCACAGGGGGAGAGGCGACACCTGTTTTTTTGACTCCAGCCACGGAACGATTTATTTTGCTGAAAAGATTATCTATGGGATATACATCCAGCGAAAGGGAGCTGGCGACACATTTCAGGGCCGGGATAAAAGAAGGTCTTATCCCCGGAACGGGCGTAAGCATTATTTCAGCGATGTTTCACTCATCAGGAGGTTATTCTGTTTCTGACAGTAAAAATGTATCTGATATATTCCGTTCGCTATTCAGGTCAAGGGAGCTGGAGCATGTCAACAGCGATTTCAGCTATTACATAATGATGCCGGGTGAGGTTACCGGCAGAGGGGCCATAATACTCCTTCACGGTCTCAATGAGCGTAGCTGGGGTAAGTATATACAGTGGGGAGCAAGGCTTGCTTCGGGTACCGGCAGGCCGGTGGTGCTTTTCCCCTCAGCCTATCATATGAACCGTTCGCCCCGCACATGGATTGACAGGCACATCATGATGCCGCTGGTCTCGGCCCGCACAACCATGATGCCTGACGCGCGACTGTCATCATTTGTCAACGTGGCCCTGAGCACGCGCATGACGGCCTCACCCCATCGCTTCATGCTCTCAGGATACCAGACCATCAATGATCTGTCATCACTGATCATCTCGGTGAGGGAGGGATCACACCCCCATCTGCCGGGAGGCGGCCCTGTGGATATCTTTGCCTATTCGATAGGTGCACTTGCTACACAGGTGATGATGCTCTCAGACCCTTCTCCCCTTCCTGATGACAGTCGCGTCATGCTCTTCTGCGGTGGCAGTGCCTTTGGAATGATGAACGGTACCTCAAAACTGATAATGGACAGTAAAGCATTTGACAAACTGATTTCATTTTATCTTGAGTGGGATGGTATTGGTAAGGTGCCTGACGGCGATCGTTTCAAAAAATTAATGAATGACACCCCTGAGGGAGAGGCTTTCTTTGCCATGACTGCCCTTCACCGGCTGAAAGCGTTGCGGGGTAATCCCTTCAGGCATCTTGACGGCAGATTCAGGGCTGTCAGCCTTGCCGGTGACAGGGTCATTCCTGCGGAGGCTGTCGCAGAAACGCTTCAGGGGGCTGACCTTGAAATATGGGAACCGGGCTATGCATCAACTCATGAGAGCCCTTTTCCGGTGCTGGCAGGGTTTGAATCAGAAGCTGTAGATCGTACTTTTGACAGGTTGTTTGAAACTGCTGCCTCATTTCTTTCATGAGTCACCCCCCCCCGACGCTACCGCCGGGGCACTCCTCCTTAAAAAAAGGGGGAGAAAGTTATAATTTCTATATACTGATGAAATTGCTATTTTTGGTCCTGTTACCTTAATTGAACAGATATGAAATCACTTATTATTCCACCTTACCTGAAGGAAGGTGACCTGATAGCAATAATCTCTCCTGCAAGCCATATAGATCGTGAACCGGTAATGCAGGCGGCAGTGATGCTTGAGGCATCAGGATTCAGGGTGACGCTGGGCGATCATCTCTTCTCACGCAGCGGCCCTTTTGCCGGCAGCGACAATGAGCGGCTTAGAGACATACAGAAGGTCACCGATGATCCGGATGTCAAGGTGGTTCTCTGCTCGCGGGGCGGTTACGGAATGTCAAGGATAGTTGACCGGATAGATTTTTCTGCTCTGAAGAAGCATCCGAAGTGGTATGTGGGATACAGTGACATCACCTCACTGCATATGTGGCTGAACAATGTTTGCGGCATTGTCTCACTGCATGCCGAGATGCCGCTGAACTACAACAACCCGAACTATCTGTCTATCTGTTACGAATCTATGATCAGCGCACTTAAGGGAGAGTCGGATAAGGTGTCATGGAACCCTACGCATGAGGCTTCGTTCGAGGTGTCAGGCCCGGTCAAGGGAGGCAACATCTCTCTTATTTCCAGCCTCAACGGTACTCCGGGCCAGCCGGACACAGAAGGGGCAATACTGTTCATTGAGGAGATAGGAGAGCATTCCTATCGTCTTGACCGTATGCTGTTTTCCATGCGTATGACGGGTATGATGAAGAATCTGTCGGCGTTAATTGTGGGAGGGATGGAGCAGATCACCGAGGGCGAACATGTTTTCAACCAGACTGTTGAGGAGGTTGTGATGAATGTGGTAGGCGGGTACGGCTATCCTGTTCTCTTTAACTTCCCGGCCGGACACATCAGTGATAACAGGGCTCTCTATCTGGGGCGCAACGCCTCACTGAGACAGACAGGTTCAAAGGCAGTCCTTACCTGGCTTTAGCCGTTCTCAGAAGGCGGCAAGCAGCAGGTTGATATCCTTTGACAGTATCCCGAATTTTTGTCCCAGCACCTCGTTGGTGAGTATTCCGTTGTAGATATATACGCCACTGCGCAGACCGTTATTGAATTTAATCATGGGTGTCAGACCGCCAGCATCAGCTATCTCCTGCATGAGAGGTCTGAAGACGTTACTGAGGGCTATTGATGCTGTCTTGGGCACGCGTGACGGAAGGTTCCATGCAGAATAGTGGACCACTCCGTGCTTTTCATATATTGGATCCCTGAGGGTTCTTGTCTCGGAGGTCTCAACGCAGCCTCCCGTGTCAACGCTTAGGTCAATGATGACTGATCCGCGCTTCATTCCGCGTACCATCTCCTCTGTGACATAGAACCATGGCATTAGGATGTCGGTTGCGAGTGCCCCTATCAGCACATCTGCAGACTTGAGGGCTTTCTGAAGCACCTGTGGGTGAAAGGTTGAGGTATAAAGACGCTGTCCCAGCAGGTTCTGAAAATTACGCAGACGGTGGACGGAAGTGTCAAATATCCGTACTATTGCTCCCAGTCCGAGGGCTGCACGCGCAGCATACTCACCGGCGGTGTTGGCGCCAATGATGATCACCTCCGTTGGTGTCACCCCTGTCACCCCGCCCAGCATCACTCCCTTGCCGCCTGAGGTGGTGCTCAGGTATTCAGAGGCCAGGAGCACCGAAGTGATGCCGCTTATTTCACTCATTGACTCAACAACAGGCAGCGTGCCGTCAGCGTCACTGATCTTTTCACTAGCCAGTGCGGTCACCCGCTTGCGCATGAGAAGCGAAAGCGTCTCCTCATTCATGGTGGCGGCATTCATGAAAGAGATGACCGTTTGCCCTCCCTTAAGAATTGAGGCTTCCTTTTGCGTGAAGGGGGCTATCTTAATGATAATATCACAGTCATAGATTTTTTGAGTGGTCTCCGCCACCATAGCACCGTTCTCACTGTATTCCCTGTCAGTAAAACCGGCATCATCCCCGGCGCCTCTCTCCATGAAGACCTCGTTGCCGGCATCGGTGAGTATCTTCACAGCCTCAGGTGTGAGCCCTACACGCTTCTCATCATCAATAATGTCATGAGGTATGCCGATCGACATATGTTTTCTGCCTACGGCTTTCTCTATCAGCTCTTCACGTGGCATGTAGACGCTTCTGACCGGTTCATTCATATGGCTTGGTATTAACGGTTAGCTTGAAGATAAATATCAGAAGATCAAATTTAAGATTTTAATCTGAGAGATAGCAACATGGAGGCGATATTTGAAGCTCCTCGCAGAAAGCTGCAAGGAACCGAACCGCTAGCTGGCGGAGAGCCCGACGAAGCCAATGCGCTCGAAGGATTCAAAGGGGAGGGGCGACAGGAGCGCTCTCTATGGTCTCGATGACCCTGCTGCCGTCACCGGCAACAGTAATTAATAATCTCAGGGTATCAGCAGGAAGGAGTGGTTCAATAAGCTCCGGCCACTCCATGAGACAATACTCTTCAATGCCGAAGTCAAGCACCTCGGTTATCTTTTTTATCCTGTAGAAGTCGAAGTGATATACCGGCGGGCAGCCCGGGCGCTGGTATTCATTTACGAGGGTGAACGAGGGGCTGGTGACCCTGTCAGTGACACCCATCTCACTGCACATGGCCCTGATGAAGGTGGTCTTTCCGGACCCCATCTGGCCGTAGAAGGCGAACAGCCTGTTGCCTGCCGTCTCTTTAAGGAATTGTTTTGCCGCATAGCGAAGACGGCTTTTGTCGGTGACCACGATCTTCATAAGGCAAAAATAGTATTTCAGATCGGTTCCAGGGAGATCAGCGGAAGCATCATCTCCTGGAGCGAAATGCCCCCGTGCTGGAATGAGTCATGGTAATAGGCCACCACCTTGTTGTAATTATTCGGATAGACCAGGTAGTCATTACTGCAAGCGAATATGTATCTCGAGGTTATGTTGGTCATCGGTAGCCCCGCCTTGTCCGGGGAGGTGATCTCAAACACCTCGCGGGCGTTGTAGTCGAGGTTTCTCCCTGTCTTGTAACGCAGGTTAACCGATGTCTGCCTGTCGCCCACCACTTTTACCGGCTTCTGCACTCTCACTGATCCGTGATCGGTGGTTATCACCATGCGTGCTCCCCCGGCAGCAATGAGTTTCAGCAGCTCAAAGAGCGGTGAGTGGATGAACCATGAATGTGTCAGGGAGAGCCATGATGCTTCATCACCTGTCATCTGTCGGATGACGCTGACCTCTGTTCTGGCATGGCTTAGAAGATCAACGAAGTTGTATACCAGCACATTAAGATCATTTGCCAGGAGCTGTGAGACCTTTTCGTTCAGGTTCCTGCCCTCGGCGTCAGAGCTGATCTTACTGTACATCCATTTACAGCTTATACCGGCTCTCTGGAGGTTTTTAGCCAGCAGCTTCTCTTCATTCAGGTTCTTGCCCTCGTCTTCGTGGTCGCTTATCCAGTATTCCGGCATCAGCTCATCAATAGCGGCAGGCATCAGGCCGGCAAACAGCGCATTGCGCGAATACTGAGTAGTGGTAGGGAGTATGCTCAGGTAGAGCTCTTCATCAACCGTACGCATGATCTGTCTCAGGTCGCCGGCAATGGTCTGCCACTGGTCGAGGCGCATATTATCTATCACTATGAAGAAGAGAGGTGACCCTTTGCTGATAAGAGGGAAGACCTTTCTGGTCATCACCCCCGGTGAGATGAGTGGTCTGTCAGATGCTTTTGCAGCGATCCACTTCATGTAGTTGCCTGAGATGAATTTTGCAAAAGCCCTGTTGGCATCTGACTCCAGCATGCGGAACACCTCACGCATACCTGTGTCAGATGATCTTATGAGCTCGCCCTGCCAGAAGACCAGTTGGCGATAGAGCTCGCTCCATTGTTCAAAATCGGAGGCTGATGCTATCATGTCAGAAAGGGTCCCGAACTCCTGTCTGAAGACTGAGGAGGTCTGTCGGGTGACAATCTCATCTATGTCGAGAATGCGTTTCAGCGAAAGAAGTATCTGCTGCGGTTTAACGGGCTTGATGAGGTAATCAGCTATCTGCGAGCCTATGGCTGCCTCCATGATATCCTCCTCCTCGCTCTTGGTGATCATCACTACGGGTATTGAGGGAGTGATTGCCTTGATGCGGCGCAGTGTCTCTATACCGCTGAGGCCGGGCATATACTCATCAAGAAAGATGATATCGTAAGGTTTTTCTTTCACCATACGTATGGCATCATTCCCTGACTGGCATGTATCAGTCTCAAAGCCTTTTTCCTTCAGGAACAGGATATGAGATTTGAGCACGCCCACTTCGTCATCGACCCATAGTATCCTTACCTCTCTCATCAGCTGCCTCTCACCTCATCGATTATTGCTGTATTGCTTTCCGTAGAAAATTGCATACCTGTTTCTATCCTTGTCTTCCTTGAACTTCAGGAGGTTGTCACGGCTTATCAGGTAAAGTGTCAGTGAGGCTGAGGCGGCCTCCCTGATCTGTTCCGGCGCACTGAAGGCTCTTAGCCATTCCGCTGCCTCCGATGCATTTTCAAAGGGTCCGGTTGTTATCAGTACGTAACTTCCGTCAACAGCCGTTCCTTCCGTGCGGTAGTTATTGCCGGAGTAGTTATCGAGGTTGTAGTTGATGACGTCAAATACCATCTGGTTCATGTTAGCCCTGGGGTTTGCAGCTATCATTATTACGTAATGAGGCTGCAGGGTGTCTGCATGATATATCTCTTCCGCGATGCGGGTGTCTTCGGCAATCTTTATTGCAGGTATCTCTTTTCTCAGGAAGTCAGTTATCTCGGCGGCCCTCTTTCCTTCAGGGGTGTCAGGGTATTTGGCTATCAGCGAGTCAAGCTTATTCTTGTATGTCATCTCGCCCTTGATGGCGCCGGTAGCCATAGCCTCGAGGAGCATGAACCGTGGTGTTAGCTCATCTGCCGGATAGAGAGCTGTTGCCTCGTTGCAGAGAGTTATTGTCTCGGCATATCGCTCTTCGGTGAATGCCTGGTAGGCGTTCTCGTAGCTCCTCATGGCTCTGGCGGCCATCTCCTGGTGCTTTCTAATATAGTCAGGATCAGACAGGATGAGGGCATATTCTGATTCGGGGAATGATGCTATCAGGTCGGTACGGCGTCTCTCAGCCCTGGCAGGGTCTGTGGTACGCAGCAGTCTGTAGAGTTCATAGAGTGCCTCCGCTCTTATTTTGGGATCGCTGCCTGTCGTGGCCGCTCCCTCGAGCGAAGTTGCAGCGGCCAGTGTGTCTGCCAGACGGGTAGCAAGTATTTTGCCTTCGCCAAGCAGTGCCTCCGCGCTTTTGTTGACAGAGAGGTTCATCAGTGAGTCTGTCAGAGGCAGGTTGCGGAGATAATAATTTGCTGTCAGCATGGGGTTGACGCCGGCGCTGTCGGCATTCTGACCCTCCTCTTTGTTTTCCGCCGGAGAGTTGTTGGCGAAGGCTGCGCGTGTCTTGTTCAATCGGCGCCAGTTGTCTTCCAGCCTCCTGTCGCCCCAGCGGCGCCGGTACTCCGTGCGGCCGAAGGTAAGAGCCGCCTGGTTGTAGAAATACCATCCTCCCTCTGCAGAGATGGCTCCCCGGTAGCGCTGTTCGTTCTCATAGTATTGTCCCATATTGTAACGGTCGCTGCCGTCGCCTGTGCGCTCTTTAGTCTGCTCTTCACTGACAGAGCGTACCAGCCCGGCAATCAGAGCGTCACGTTCTGACGTGCTCATACGGGCCACCGTGCGCAGACTGTCTTCGGTCATCACCACGTTGTGAAAAACCGCATACTCATTCAGGCCTGACGCCCTGTGGCTGATGATATCATAGTCAGGGTAACGATCATCAATGATGTAGACGGCGCTGTCATAATAGCGCCATGCATTCATGTAATCAGGCATTGAATAGTAATGACCGGCAAGAGCCAGGTATGAGCGTGCCCTCTGACGGAGGTTCACCGTGCTGCTGGCGGCTGAGCGTGTCCACAGCTTTATAGCCTCGTCAGTGTTACCCATACGTTTCTCCAGCTCACCAAGGGCAAAATAGATCTGGTCAAGGTAATCCTTGTTCTTTGAGTCACGCAGCATCTTGCGCAGTGATTTCATAAGGTCTTCTGCGTCACCGTGTGATATGTCAGTCACACCAGCCAGATTAATGCCTGCGTTGAACTCCAGCTCATACGGTGCATTCATCCGCATCACCTGATTGAAATAACGGGTTGAAAGAGCATTGTCACCGGCTGACATGCACACCTGTGCCAGCAGATATGTCAGCCGCACCTTCGTCTCTTTGTCAGCGGTGTGATCCACAGCCTTTGTCAGCGGCGCTATCGCCTCACCGTAACGTTTCTGGTGCAGGAGTATGTCAGCCTGTGTTGAGAAATACATCGACTTCAGGAGCCGCGACAGGCTCTCCGGGTCGGTTATCTCCTGCAGCACACGCGTAGCTTCAGAGTAGTTACCCTCCTCTGTCTGTATACGCGCCATCCATATGGCTGCCTCGGTAACAATATCGGGGTCGGTTGTTATGCTGGTGGCAAAAGAGAATGCGGAGCGGGACGCCATGAAATTCTTAAGGTAGAATTGCGCCTTCCCCAGAAGGATGTATGAGTCATCTACCCACTCATTGTACTCTCGTCTGTTGTAGAACTCCTCACTGCGGGCGTTACTTCCCCTGCGGCCTTTCTCATCAGGCTTTGCTGTGATGGAGTGAAGGGAAATGACCCTTGAGGCTTTCATAGCAGCCCTCTCCATGTCTGGAGAAGCAGACCTGGCAGATTCTTCAGAGGAATATTCAAACAGAGGGATGAGGGCACTATAGTCGTCACGGTGTGAAGACTGCACCTTTTTTACCCCTGCCTTATAGGCCTCATTGCCATTGAACCAGATATTGTATTTTGAGATCAGTGAGTTGTAAAAACGGCTCGCACCGGTATTCTTCTCGACGGAACACCCGGCAATCATCAGGGTGGTCATAATGATCACCACTGCAGAGAGTTTTTTATGCCGTAATTTCAACAAGGACCTTTATACCATTAATAACTGAGCAAGCGGTCTAAAAGTATTCAAATTTAAGAAACCCTCCTATTTTTCAAACGCCAATGCAAACGCCAATGCAAAGTCAAAGGCAAAGTCAAAGTCAAAGACAATCGCAAACTCAAACGGCAGGCTTACTTCATCTCAACTCTTTTTGTGGGAGCCATGCCGGCATTGCGTTTTTCAACCTGGCTGACTATCGTTCCGGCCAGCTTCATAAAGGCCTGTCCGGTGGCTGTATCACCCAGTGCCGCCGGTATTCCGGTGTCGCCTCCGTCACAGATGCTCTCAATTATGGGTATCTGTCCGAGCAGGTCAGTCTCTGTCTCTGCGGCGAGCCTGCTGCCCCCATCTTTGCCAAAGATGTAGTATTTCTTTCCCGGAAGCTCGGGAGCCTCAAAGTATGACATGTTCTCTACCAGTCCGAGTACCGGTACATTTATCGATTCACTGCGGAACATGGCTATTCCCTTGCGGGCATCAGCCAACGCCACCTCCTGAGGTGTGGTGACCACTATGGCTCCTGTTACAGGAACTTCCTGCACCAGCGTCAGATGGATGTCACTTGTGCCGGGAGGGAGGTCGAAGATGAGATAATCAAGCTCTCCCCAGTCGCCCTGGGTGATGAGCTGTTTCAGAAAGCTGCTTGCCATAGGTCCGCGCCAGATTACCGCCTCAGACCCTTTAACAAAGAAGCCGATAGAGAGTATCTTGACACCATATCTGGTCATTGGTATTATCATGTCATTACCATTCTCCTTATGCACGTCAGGACGGTAGTCGCCGGTGTTGAACATCGTCGGCACCGAAGGACCGAAGATATCCGCGTCAAGCAGTCCGGTGGCATATCCCTGGCGTGCCAGGGCCACAGCCAGATTGACGGCCACAGTTGACTTGCCCACACCACCCTTGCCGGAGGAGACAGCGATGATATTTCTGACGCCGGGAAGGACATCCCTCTTTGGCGCGGCCATCTTTTCAACCACAATTCTGGGCTTTACCTCAATGGAGGAGATGACAGTATCAGGGCCCAGCGCTTCCTTCACCGCCCTAACGCAGTTGCTCTTTATAGAGCTCAGGAAGGGATCATTTGATTTTTCGGGAACGAGAACAATTTCTATTCCTTCTTCCGTTACTTTAATGTCTCCCACCATTCCGAGGGTGACGATGTCACTGCCCCGTTCCGGGTGAGTGACCATTCTCAGTGCCTTAAGAACCTCTTCTTTGATCTGCATATTATTTTTTATCTGGATTATTGTGTCGTTTTATTGTGCTCACTTATTTTATTAATTAACAGACTCTTTGATTTATAGTTCAACTGACGGGTCCCAGAACCTCTCCATGAATTCGAGCACTGTGTCGTCTTTCACAGTGAACCCTTCGTTTTCAAGCAGCTGCTGCATGGTTGAGGAGTTGCCGAAGTGATGTTTACCGGTAAGCATCCCGTTGCGGTTCACCACGCGGTGGGCGGGTATAAAGCCGTGGCCATGATGTGATGAGTTCAGGGCCCAGCCAACCATTCTTGCAGAGCCGGCAGTGCCAAGGTACCTGGCTATGGCCCCGTATGATGTTATCCGTCCGTAGGGTATCATCTGCGTGACATCGTAGACACGGCTGAAGAAGCTCTCATTACCCTTATCAGGGGCTGACGATCTCTTTTGCATCTGGAAGCCTGAATGAAAGGTATGTTATGGGGATACCCTGTTTAAGAAAGATCTCTTCGTAATGAGTCCTGATGGAAAGCATGGGGTCATCTCGCATCTCTCCGTAGAGATCAGTCACTGCGGAGATTATCTCCAGTCCGTTGACCTTTGCCAGGGATAGCGTATAGTCATAGAGCTCACTGCTGTCTGTCTTGAGATGAATGATGCCGTTATTCTTCAGGTACTGTCTGTAGTAGTTCAGGAAAAATGGTCCGGAAAGCCTTTTTTTCTCTCTTTCGCGTTTCATCTGCGGATCGGGGAAGGTGAGCCATATCTCACTTACTTCATCAGGAGCGAAAAAGGAGTCATTGAATTCTATTCGTGTACGCAGGAAGGCTGCATTAGGCAGTTGCATTATGTGTAGATCTTTTGCACCTCTCCACATTCTGGCCCCTTTTATGTCGATACCGATAATGTTTTTGTCAGGGTATCTGGTGGCCAGGGCTACAGTATATTCACCTTTGCCGCACCCGAGTTCAAGAACTATGGGGTTGTTGTTGCTAAACCATTCATTGTGCCACTTACCCTTCAGTGGGTGATTACGCCTGAAGATCTCTTCAAATGGCGGTTCAATCACGTTGCCGAAGCCTTTCATCTCAGCCCACCGTGCAAGTTTATTCTTACCCAAGACCGCAGCTATTTTTGCTTACCACCGCTCAGGGATATTGTCATCCCCACGTCATACACCCCCTTCAGAACAGTGTCTCTCATGCCGTGAATCACCCTGAAATGATACTCTCCCTTTTCGGGAAAATAGACATTTGCTTTATAGGGTATGTGCAGCTCGCGTAGGTCGCCTGCGCCTTTACCCAGCCATCTGCCCTTTTCGTCAGTCACCATGGTATTTAGTGTATCCGTCACCGTTTCGCCGGAAGGGAAAGAGGTGACAATGAATAGATACATGTTACGGTAGGGATAGTCGGTGGCTGTCCTCACCGATAATTCAATGTTATAAGTTCTGACGGTATCTTCAATTGAGCAGGCATATTTTGCCGGGTCATACATACTCCATTCCTCATCTTTCAGCCTGTAGTTGTCAGAATACCATATACTGTTGTCACAAGAGAGCGTAACAACTGCCAGCAGCAGGCCGGCCACCCATATTTTACTTCTGCTTCCTCTCATTTCTCCTTTGATATGGTTTGTTCTTTCCCTTGCCTTCACGGTTATTGCTCTTTGATTCGAACCTTGTCAGTCCGCTGTTCTGCAGCAGCAGGTCATTGCCCTTGTCAATGGCATTGTTGGCCGGGATTGTCGGCAGGCT
This sequence comes from uncultured Rikenella sp., assembly GCA_964418865.1. Taxonomy (GTDB): domain Bacteria; phylum Bacteroidota; class Bacteroidia; order Bacteroidales; family VadinHA17; genus SR-FBR-E99. Next base: position 2,381 of record CAYQNT010000002.1, on the reverse strand, counting down.
ATCCGGCTTGATGCCTTTCCTGTTAAGCTGCATGATCTCGCGTACCCTTGCTACAGGCACTGCTGTAAGGTTGACCGCCATCCGGGGGTCTGATGAGTACCAGTATATGCCCGCATGAACCTCCATCTTTGTAAAGTATGCCGTGCTGCCAGACAGTTCAAGGGGCACTTCCCTTGAAGGAAATTCTTTTTGAGCATCAAGATAGCAATCAAGCTCATAGTTGAGGCAGCACTTCAGCTTGCCGCACTGGCCGGCCAGCTTCTGCGGATTGAGTGACAGATCCTGGTACCGTGCGTGGGATGTGGTTACCGAGATAAAGTTGGTAAGATGTGTTGCGCAGCAGAGCTCTCGTCCGCAGGTGCCAATACCTCCAATTCTGCCTGCCTCCTGACGTGCGCCTATCTGTCTCATCTCTATTCTGACATGAAACTCCTCAGCCAGCACTTTGATCAGCTGACGGAAGTCAACCCTCTCTTCGGCGAGGTAGTAGAAGATAGCCTTGGTCTTGTCACCCTGATACTCAACGTCGCCGATCTTCATTGCCAGCCCCAGGTTCACAGCTATCTTCCTTGACCTGAGCATAGTGGCCTCCTCCATCTTCTTCGCTTCCTCCCACTTCTGGAGATCAACAGGCCGGGCTTTCCTATATACCTTCTTCATCTCCTCAATGACAGGCTTGATCCTCAGCTTTCTCAACTGTTCGTGAACAAGGAATCCGGTCATCGACACATATCCTATGTCATGGCCCGGTGAAGCCTCAACGGCAACAATGTCATCAATCTCAAGCCTCAGTCCGTTCACATTGCGGTAGAAGCCCTTGCGGGTGTTCTTAAAACGTATTTCTATCACCTCATTATGGCGGGAGTCGTAAGGCAGATCGGCCAGCCAGTTGTATTCACTAAGCTTATTATTTCCGATGTTCTGTTTGACTTCAGGCTTTGGAGGGTCCTCATTTCCCGGGACCTGTATATCTTCGTTTGTCATGGTCTGCTTTTATCTTTTCCGGTGACCAGGAATGAAAGTCTTACTACCGGAAGATGAGTGCAAAATTAGGAATAAATGCGCTATTTTCAAGTAATTCCCTGTAGTTACCTGATAAGCCTCATTGTCTTTAGTGCAAGATCAAGGAATATCATTTTTGTGTTACCGTTACTCTCAACGTGTGCATATGCCAGATTGAACTCACGATTGAGGGCATTAATATTCCTTTCATTTATGAAGGGGTGGAACTTGCCTGAGAAGCTATCTTCAGCTCTGGTGAGATAAACCAGCTTTTTCTCCTTTCCCCCAAAGTTCATCACGAAGTTCTCACGTATCATTCTCAATGAGTAGGAGAGGAAGTTCTTCTGTCTCTCCCTTCCTATGGCAGCGGACTCTTCTGACCATGACACCAGCGAGTGGATGTCACGCGTGTAGGCTGTACGCATCAGCCGTGTGAAACGGTCAAGGTGCACTGCGGTATTATCATCTTCTCGGGCGAGCGCCATTGCCCTTACCATGTTACCGTTAGCTATGGCGGCTATCTCTGAGGCCCGCACAGGGTCTATTCCTTCCGCCTTTTCGAGATGGGCGCTCAGGGCCTCCGGTGATATGGCGGGGATCCTGATATGCTGACATCGCGAGGTGATGGTGGGAATCAGCTTGTCATCCTCCTCGGAGACAAGTATGAAAAGAGTTTTTGCCGGTGGCTCTTCAATGATCTTGAGCAGCTTGTTGGCGGTTTCAGGATTCATCTTCTCCGGCAGCCAGATGATCATGATCTTGAAATCAGACTCAAACGACTTCAGGCTCAGCTTGCGTACTATCTCTGCCGCCTCGGCAACGGGGATCAGTGCCTGCTCATTGGCTACCTCCATCGCCTCGGTCCACGTGCTTAGCGAAAACCATAGTGATTTGAGGGCCATCGCTCGCCATTGAGATATGTAAGTGTCACTCACCGGCTCACTTGCCGACTTCTTCTTAATGACAGGGAAGACGAAGTGCAGGTCGGGGTGGATAAGCTTGTCATATTTTACGCATGATGGGCATACGCCGCAGCCATCTTCGGCGGTGCGCCTTTCACAGCTTATATAACGGGCGAAGGCCAGGGCCAGGGCAAACTTTCCGGCGCCCTCGGGGCCGTAGAAAAGCAGAGCATGGCTTACGCGGTTCTCTGCCACGGAGCTCCTTAGCCTGTCAATTACTGCCTGCTGTCCCGGAATCTGTGAGAAGTTCATAATACCCTTTACCTGACACCCTTTGCCTGTTGCTCAGGAATCTATGAGACGTTCATAATACCCTTTTGCCTGGTGTAGAGCAAAAGTAATAAAAATAACGTGAATGGAGCATGGAGCATGGAGCATGGGGCATGGGGCAGAGAAGCAGTCAGCAGTCAGCGGTCA
>CAYQNT010000001.1:83208-110919 GCA_964418865.1 uncultured Rikenella sp. | reverse complement strand
AAACAACAGTCCTCAGTCAACAGTCGGCAGTCAGCAGTCAGTAGTCCCGATTCTTGCGCCTGCTGCCATATGGTGTACCTACGAGGCTCTGAGAAGGGTCAACAGGCCGGAGACAGAGACTGGATGGCAGTACTTCGGCAATGCACCCGAGGTGGCATGGAAGACTGGAACAAGCTACGGGTTTCGTGATGCATGGGCCGTTGCAACAACACCGTCATACATTGTGGCTGTATGGGCAGGAAATGCCGGCGGGGAGGGCCGACCGGGACTATCGGGCATATCCTCAGCAGCACCACTGCTATTCGATATCATAAGGCTGCTGCAGCCAGCCTCCACAGCATGGTTCACCCGTCCGGAAGAGGGCATGACCCTCATCGAGGTATGTGCCGCCAGCGGATACAGGGCCGGACCCGACTGCACAGAGAAGCGTGAAGAGTGGATACCGGAGGCAGGACTGCGCAGCAACGCCTGTCCGTATCATACACTCATCAACCTTGACAAAACAGGAAAATTCAGGGTCAACAGTTCATGCTCAACCCCCACGGAGATGACAACACGTTCATGGTTCGTGCTGCCACCTACAATGGAATATTATTATCGCATGCGCAACCCGTCATATCACACCCTCCCTCCATTCCTAATGGGATGCAAAGACGACATGAAAGTGCCCACAATGGAGTTCATGTATCCTCCCCGTGATGCACGCATATTTATACCCCGCAGCCTACAGGGACAGCTTATGTCAATGCTTCCCGAGATTGCCCACCGGCGAAGGAGCGCAACGGTCTACTGGCATCTTGACAATAGTTATATCGGAATGACAAGATATGTTCATCAGACAGAGCTGCAGGTGGGCGAGGGTGAGCATGTCATCACCGCCGTTGACGATGAAGGGATGACCGTCTCACGCAAGTTCTACTGTATTGGAACACTGTAATAGAAAATCAGGAAAAAGGCTTATTTTTACCAGTGCATTCTAGCCTAACTCTAAGGGGAAGTGACAAATCAAGCATCAGGAGGTTTCGTAAAGCGTTTATTCTCAAGCATTGCCTTTAACAGATATAAAGAGGTGTTTGACCAGGCCGGTTATGCCATCATGCTCATTGATAACGCCACCGGCAGGTTCATCAAGGTTAACAGGGCCGCTGCTGAATTATTTGGCTACACCAGTGAAGAATTATTGACGATGACACCTCTTGATCTCTCGGATGAATCTGATGAGGATGAGCGTGTTCACGGAGGAAAGACGGAAGCATCAGTGGTCCGGCCGGCAAGGTGCAAAGACGGAAGGATTATCATCATAAAAATACAGAGCAGCTACCTGGAGAAGTTTCAGGTGAGTTTGATAAGCGATGTAACTGAAGAATACGGCATACGCCGCGCCCTTGAGCTGAACGAGGAGCGTCTTAGAGAGGCACAGCGCATCGGCCGCTTCGGATGGTGGGAATACCGTCCCGAAACAAACCAATACATAGGATCAGAAGAGTTAGCAAGAATATTTAACGACGTTCCGGGCAGTCTCTCATTTAGCTACCAGGATAATATTTCATACACTCATCCCGAGGACCGATCATACCTGATCTCAGCCCTGGAAGAGGCCATAGAGAAGAAGAAAGAGGCGTTCGCCATTACCTATCGCATCATAACCCCAACGGGAAAAGTGAAGGCTATAGCTGTCAACTCTAATATCAGGTATGATGATCACGGAAGACTGATGTACCGGTACGGCACCTGTCAGGAAATCACCGAGACGCAGAAGATCATGGACGACCTGATAGGTGCACGTCGCCATGCAGAAGAGTCCGACAGGCTCAAGACTACATTCCTTGCCAACTTCAGCCATGAGATACGTACGCCTCTCAATGCTATGCTCGGGTTCCTGAATATCCTCGCATCAATGGATACAACCGAGAAGGAGAAGGCAGAGATGGTGAAGCTCATCGAGATCAACTCCCAACGATTGCTGAGGCTTATCAATGACATGATAGACATGTCACGCATAGAGAGCAACAGCATGGAGATCAAATACACCAACGTTGATATCAATAATTTTGTCTCTTCAATGGCCTCTTCTCTCTCCTATGAGCTGGAGGGTACCGGGAAGAAGAATCTCATACTGACACCCGTAATCGATAATACTAAAAAAGCTGTCTTCCAATATATTGATGAGCTTCGCATGAGTCAGATATTAAGTAACCTGGTGAGTAACGCCATCAAGTTCACCGACGAGGGTGAGATTAAATACGGATATCGCATATCGCGCGCTGAGAACAGGTACATGATAACCTATTTCGTCAGTGACACCGGGCAGGGTATCGAGGCAGAGAGGCTTAATGATATTTTCCTGCCGTTCATACAATACTGGAACGAAAATGTTCCGAAGGTACAGGGAGCAGGATTAGGTCTGGCAATATGCAAGCGTCTCACCGAGCTCATGAAGGGACGCATCTGGGTAGAGTCACTGCCCGGTAAAGGATCATCTTTTTTATTCAGCTTCAATACTCCGGTGATGATCGAATAGAAATAGAGCGCTAGAATAAGCATGGGCGGGATTGCAGCCGAGATCCTGAAGGCAAAATAATCGATTTAAGAGTTAATCTTAAGTAAGCCAACTGACAACAGATCTGTTTATGCAATGATATTGCAACCAGATAAAATAAAAAAGAATTGGGGCTATCCCAATTCTCTTATTTTCAGTGTGGGGCGTACTGGAATCGAACCAGTGACCTCTTGCCTGTCAAGCAAGCGCTCTAAACCAACTGAGCTAACGTCCCGAGCGGGGCAAAGATATATAAATTTCTATTTCATTTGTAAGTGAACGTTTAACGAGCTATATGAGTCATTGTTTTTATTCTCGTCAGGATTAGATATCTTTATGCTCAACTACTCTGATAATGAAGCGGAAGAGCGGATTATTGAGGGGATGGCCGTCTGTGCGGTTCCTTATTGTGGCGCTTGCAATCTGGGCATCATGTCTCTCTCTGCATGCACAGACCTTCCCGTACAGGGAATATACATCAGATGACGGGCTGCCCCAGATGCAGTCGCTGGAACTGATGCAAGACAGTCGTGGCTACCTGTGGGTGCCTACCAGAAACGGGCTGGCACGCTTTGACGGACAGAAATTCATCTCCTACCTGCGGAAGGACGGACTGCCATCAAACATGGTCGGCAGGGTGATTGAAGACAAGTCGGGAACGATATGGGCAGTCACAATGAACGGTATGGCCAGGTTCAATGGCAAAAGTTTTGTCAGTTACCCCTTGCCGGATTCACTCAGAATAAAACAGCTTAGCATGGGTTGCATTGGCAGTGACTCATCTTCGATCTTCCTCAGCGCCTCAATTGAATCTAAAAAATATGCCATCATACTGTTTCAGGATGGCAAATATTACAATTTCTCAGAGAGACACACAGTCCTTAAAGGCCTTAATTTGACACCTGCTGCTGCCAACCGCACTGACTCGGTAATCTACCTGCTGAGCCCCAGCAAGGAGGTATATGCTTTCAGTAAAGGTAAAATGAACAAAATAGACCCGGGACCCATATTTAAAGTAGAAATCGTTAATCATAAACCAGTCTTCTTCCCTAGAGAGGATAACCTCACTTCTGACATTAATCCATTTTACTGGGAGGGTGACATACTGACCTTCAGATACGTTGACAGGGAAGGAACCAACTGGGTGGGGACTGAAACCAGCATCTACCGTTTAATCTCAGAGGCATTCGTTGAATATGATAAAGAGAATGGCCTGCCGGGAGGCACATGGGCCGTGGCTGCTGATCCGGTTGGTGGACTGTGGGTAGGTGGTGTACACGGGGAGATGAAATATTTCGATGGAGAACGGTTCATTGACCGAAAAGAATTTAGTTGGCCGAAGGGTGATGCCGCTAATTTCTACAGGGGGAGTGCTACCCTGTCAAACGGTGAGGTCTGGTTCTCAACAAGCGACAGAGTGATTATATGGGATGGGAAAAAATTCAGAGACCTTGACCTGCTGCCTGAGCATGTTCAGGTATGCATTGTATATGAAGATCCTGTTGACAATAGCGTCTTTGTTGGCACTGACAATAGTCTTTATCATATTAAAGGGGATAAGGTAAAATCATATGATCAGATGTCATGGTCAGATTACGGGGTAGTGGAAGGAATTGCACGTGATCATAACGGCAATTACTGGTTGGCAGGGCATTACGGAATGGTATTCTTTGACGGCACGAACTTCGTGCCTTTTCGATCTGCTCCGGCCCCTGCCGAGATGGTATGGGGAGTGGTATGCGATCACATGGGCAACATCTGGAGCGCCGGCTCCGACGGACTTTGGATCTGTAATCCTGATAACCCGGTATTCATGGAAGCCCTTCCTCATGATGTTAATCTACCAGCCAACGTCATTCGTGACATAGGCGACAGAAAGCTCCTGGTGGGCCGTATGATGGACATATGCATGATCGACCTGGATAAATATTACGCAGGGCAGACTGATTATTATACGGTTATTGGTCGTAACAGAGGCTTCACGGGCAACGACTGTCAGGACAATGGCATTGTTAAGGACGCAGAGGGTAACTGGTGGATACTGACAACAGGAAAGCTGATACGTTTCAACCCTGATAAGATTGTCAGGAATGAACAGCCGCCAATGAACCATATTACCCTTGTGGAGGCCTTCGACAAGAAGGCCGGCTGGCAGCCGGTTCTTGACAGCACGCTCTATTATCAAAAGGAGAGTCATATAAATATCCGTGGCAGGCGGAACAGCGTCAGGGTCAGCTATACGGGGATCTCTACCAGGAACCCCGAGGAGGTGGCATACCAATACAGGATGAGCGGCGCTGATGAAAGCTGGTCTGCCAGAACCAGGGACAGGTTAGTGGCATTCAATGACCTCCACCCCGGAAAATATATGTTTGAGGTGCGTGCCATCAACGCTGACGGCGTCATCTCCGAAGCACCTGCAAAGCTTGGCATCACAGTAACGCCCACCATTTTTCAGTCGCTCTTTGCACGCTTCCTTTTGGTATTCCTTGCGCTCGTATTGGTATTCCTGCTCTCGTGGCAGATACGCAAGAACGTTCTTGAAAAAAGAGTGGCAGATGCCCGGCAGCAGGCTGAGAGCTACCGGCTGCAGCTCAATTCAGTATTAAAGCAGTTTGACCCCCACTTTACCTTCAATGCCGTCACCTCAGTGGGTTCGCTCATTATGAAAGGCGAAAAGGAAAAGGCCTATAACTATTTCATAAAGCTTTCCAATCTGCTTCGGTCAATTATCACCGATAGCACAGTCCTTTTCAAGCCTCTGGAGCTGGAGCTGGAGTTTGTCTCCCGTTATTGTGAGCTCCAGAAGCTGCGCTTCAGTAACAGGTTTGAATACAGTATAACCATAGCAGACGGCGTTAATCTGAAAACACCGGTACCTAAGATGATTATACAGTCGTTTGTGGAAAACGCTATCAAACACGGTCTTGAAAACAAAAAAGGACATGGTGAACTGGAGATAAGGATAGAGAGCCTCAACAATGGTATCGAAATAATTGTACGCGACAACGGAATAGGAAGGGCCGCCGCCGCCATTATGCAGACGGGAGGAGCCGGAACAGGACTGAAAAATATTGAAAGCATCATTCAAACGATGAATAAGGCAAATCAGGAGAAGATAACGTTTACACTTAATGACCTGTCTAATAAAGGCAAACCGGCTGGAACTGAGGTACGTGTATTCTTGCCTCAGAACTATTCACCGGATATCGAATACGATAAAAAACAACTCATTAATAAAATCCGATAAGAGATGATTACTCCTATAATCAAGGTGATGATAGTTGAAGACGAGCCACAGGCGCTTGAACTTCTGTCAGAACTGCTGCGGGCTACAGGTGTGGCAGATGTTGTGGCAGCCACTTCAGATCCTTTTGAGGCAATTGAACTTATCGACAGGCATGAACCTGACATGTTGTTTCTTGATATACGCATGCCAGGGATGTCAGGCTTTGATATACTCAATGAACTAAAAGGGCTCAATTCATTGGTCCCTCATGTGGTCTTCACCACCGCCCACGATGAGTATGCCATAAAGGCATTTGACTATGCTGCATTTGATTATCTTCTAAAGCCCATTGATCCCGACCGCCTCCTTGATACTCTCCGGCGATTCAGCAATAACGGAAAAAAAGATCTGAGAGAACATTCAGAGGCGCTGCTTGAAAATAACAGAGTGCTTATATTCAGAGGCGTCACGGGAGTGACGTTCATTGATACCGATGATGTGGTGTACATCACTGCTGATGGTAACTATTCGGTTTTTCAGTTCATAACAGGAAGGGAGGAGACTGTAACAACTCTTATCGGGACTGTTGAAACGCGCCTGGGTAAGCAGTTCTTCAGGACAGGCAGATCATACATCATCAACACCACCTTTCTGGCACGGATAGATATGAAGCAGATGCAGTGCGTTCTGATAAAAGGTGAAAGAGAGTTCAGGTGTGAGATTTCGCGCGACAAAGCCAGGCAGCTGATAGATCATATCAAAAAACGCAACGCTGAAAACTAAATTGGCATGAATCCCCGGAGCAAGATCCTGCCTAATATTCCACAGCAACTAATCCGCAGAATGACTTAGATCTCAGCGAAATTAATTTCCCAAAGTGACTAAATTTTAACATTTTTTTACATTATCATTCAGAATGGCCCCTCCATACTTTAGATGGCCCCCTTCATACAATTGAGGATATTTCGTCTTGCACTTATAAAACTTTGTGTAATCTTTAATCCAGAAAACTTCCAGTTAACACCTTAAAGGCTCTTAACTGTAAACAGTGACAGGTGGTTCTTCCCCCCATTTCCCTGTCAAGCCACACAGATCCCCGATGCCATGCGCATCACACAAAGGTCTGTGTGGCGCGTTTTTTAGGGCTCTATCTCCAGCTTTCCGTTAAGGGCAACGCCTATCACTGTCATCTTATCATCAAGAAGCTCTTTGGGTATTTTAATAAAGTATACCCCCGCATGGTCACTCCAGTAAGGTCTCAGATACTCCTTAACCTCGAGGTTAGTGCCGTTGCCTACCACATAAGCCTTGTTAATACGGTTCTTCACCCCTTCGAGCATGAGCTCTCCGCCACCGTCACCGGCAAAGAAGAGATAGAGGATGGTGCTGTCAGCGCTCAGCGTTGAGGGTCCCTCAAAATACCCGTCAGGAAGTCCGGCCACCGTACCGTATATTGCCTGGCCGTGCTTTGACGTCCAGCGTCCCATCTCCTTCAACATCTCTGCCTGTTCCACAGGTATTGTTCCGTCAGCTTTGGGGCCTATGGAAGGTAACAGATTCCCAGCTTCAGGCCTGAGCGGTTCAGCGCCTTAACAAACGGCTTGATAAGATCACGGGCTGCCGGCGTTGTATCAACAGTGTTCAGGCGGCTCAGGCGGCTATCCCACAGGGCTACTCCGTCATGGTGTTTTGACGTCAGAACAGCGTACCTGGCGCCGCTATCCTTTATCATCTTCACCCAGGCAACGGGGTCATATGAGGCGGCAGTGAAGCCGTCAATCTGCTTCATGTACTCATCATAGCTGATCAGCTCATTGAAGAACGACCATGACTCGTCAATACCGTTTACAGAATATATGCCCCAGTGAATGAATATCCCCAGCTTTGCATCGGCGAACCACTTCATGCGCTCTGTATCTTTCGCCTGAGATGATGCCGTCAGGGTGAGACAGAAAAGCAACAGGCCTGCAATGGACCTGCGGGAAAAAAGTATATCTCTTACGGTCATGGGCTGTTTTTTATTATAAGGTTAAGAAAAGTCAAACCCGGAAATATATGCCGGAGAGTCATAAAATTTCTCTGTCTCCTGCTGAGTGAGACCGGTGAACAATGCATATACCAGTCCCGGCTTGGCATTCAGCATCCTGTTCAGGGCTCCCATTCTTCTGTTGGTCCTCAGTGTCTCATACATCGCGGAATGATCATCAAGCCATGTGAGGGCAGTGTGGTATCCCTCTTCAGCGCATACTGCCTCAAACAGGTCAGGCAGCAGAGCTTCAGAACCCTTACGGCAGTATATTGCATTGAGAATGATATATCTGAACTCTTCCGGCCGGAAGAGTCTCCTGAACATAGGAGTATAAGGCAGCACCTTCATCATCACCCACCCCCATACTCCGGGGACATTAACAACTTTGTACTGTGCAGGTATGGCTCCTACTCCTGCAATGATCTCCCCGTTTTTCCTCAGGACATAATATTTGTGATCATAAAATGAAAACTCGTCTGAATAAAAGCAGTAGTCGCGGTACTGTTCACCAAGGAGGCGTGCCATGGCAGGTTCATCCTCCTTTTTCAGCTTAGTGACGTCATTGTTTTTTTTAGGATTAAAACGGCTGAAGGCTACGGTAAGAAATGAGCGTATATATTCGTATCCTGACTGATTTATCAGATTCCTTGACCTCTCGTTCCGGCTCTCTACATAGGCATACATAACATGCGGGGAGGAGGCCGCGTATTGCTCTCCGGTAGCCTGTTGCGGATCTCTTAATATGGAGATGATCTTCTGTTTGAAGCTCTCGCCTGCAAGTAAAAGAGGCTCTCTTCTCCGTTTCGATACCCTCTCTGTCTGGAAGGCGCTCTGTATTGCCAGGTAGCGAAGATATACCGAGGGTATTCCCAAACCTCTGTTCATGGTGGTACGACCGCATAGGCCGATGACACCCTTGACGCTGTTTCTCTTGTACAATGCAAGGAATGAGAGGCCATCGCCATAGGTCGCAATCCTCTCTTCCGTATTCTGCATAGAGTAGCGCATACCTCCCTGCGAGCCGAGCACTGTCTCCTTAAGCAGCTTGATTATATCATCATCTGCCTCTCTGGCTCGCCTTATCTCCAGTTTATTATAGTCAATTACGCGCTCCTGTTCCATCGGTCATTATATGTCATTGCCTGAGCATCATGGCAAGGGCATGAGCCACGGCCAGGTCCTCCGGTGTTGTTATTTTAATGTTCTCCCTGTTCCCGTGGGTGAGGTGTATCTTTATACCTGCGGCCTCGGCCACGGTGGCATCATCAGTGAAAGAGGAGCTGAAGCTGCGCTCATATGCCTTGATGATAAGGCTGCTGAGGAAGACCTGCGGTGTCTGTATCAGCCTCACATCATCTCTGGGAAGCGGTTTGCTGTCATCGCCATCAAGTACTCTCACCGAGTCAGCAGGAGCAACAAATGGCACAGCATTACCGAACTCTTCTGCATCAGCATAGCAACGCCAGATGGTATCATGGCTCACCAGGGGACGTACACCGTCATGAATGGCTACCAGTGACTCTCCGGAAACAAGTGCCAGTCCTGCCCTGACAGAATGGAATCTCTCCTCACCGCCGGCAACCAGCGTATGGCTTATGGCGAATGTGTGTTCTGCACAGAGCTTATTCCACATAGAGTGATAATCAGCGGGAAGCACAAGTATAAGCTCAATAGAGCTGTCAAACGAGTGAAACCGTTCAAGGGTATGCATCAGCAGAGGTCTGCCTTCAAGCGGGAGGAATTGTTTAGGGATAGGGGATTTCATTCTTTGCCCACTACCGCCCGCAACTATGATGCAATATTTATTCACGGCATAATATTAAGGGAGAGGCCCTCCTGGGGCCTCTTCGATATACTTCTGTTACTCTTTCATGTAAAGGTAGCGCTTGATGCTCTTCTTGGGTGTCTTTGCAAACTCCTCAGGATGAACCCTGAATTTAGTTACAACCATGTACTCAGGCACCCTGTTGTTCACATCCTTACGTATGACATCAAGCGCAGCTGCTATTCCATCCTCACCGATATTATCAGCCTTAAGAGCGTCAAAGTCAGGATATATCAGGCCTATGAGCTTATTGTCTTCAGAGATGATAACTGCTTCGGTGACATATTTATAGTTGTTTATCAGAGACTCAATCTCCTCAGGGTAAACGTTCTTGCCTGAAGGGCCAAGGAGCATATCCTTGCTTCTTCCCTTTATGAAGAGATAACCATCCTTGTCTATGACACCGAGATCGCCGGTATGCATCCAACCGTTTTCGTCAATCACCTCGTTGGTGGCTTTCTCATTCTTATAATAGCCAAGCATGACATTATCACCGCGGAGAATTATCTCCCCGACAGTCTTCTCCGGGTTCGGCGAATCAATCTTTACCTCCAGGGTGTCGACTGATTTTCCACATGATCCCAGTTTAGTTTTTTCCCAGCCGGCATAGGTAATCAGAGGACCACATTCGGTCATGCCGTAACCTACTGCGTAGCGCATACCAATCTTCCTGAAGAATTTCTCAGCATCAGCATTGAAGGCCGCGCCGCCTATCACCAACTCCTTGAACCGCCCACCGAAACTGGTTTCCAGCTTTTCTCTCACCTTTTTAAAGAGTATCTGGTTAATACCGGGTATTTTAAGCATCACCTTCATAGCAGGCTTGGTGATGACAGGAAGGAGTTGTTTCTTATATACCTTCTCTATGACGAGAGGAACTGAGAGGATAAGCCTGGGCTTAATCTCCTTAAATGCCTGTATCAGCACCTGGGGTGAGGGAGTCTTTGTAAGTATGGTGATATGGCATCCGTATGTGAAGGGGAAGAGGAACTCAAATGCGCAGCCGTAAGTATGCGCCAGCGGGAGGAATGAGACAACTGGGTCACCGGGCTCCAGGGGCATGTTATACTGTGCATATCTGATGTTCGCCGCCAGGCTCCTGTGAGGTATCATTACACCCTTTGAAAATCCGGTAGTACCGGAGGTATAGCTCAGAACCGCAAGCTTCTCATTGTCTATCTCTGAGAATTTAATGTCAGCCGGAGTGAATGTGGGATAAGCTTTTGCAAATGTCTCTTCAAGATTACTGTAGATAGCAGTCATCTTATCAGAGCGGCTCATGATGATGTTAAAAGTGTCAAGGCTCTTGACGAACTCTATATTTTTAATCTTCTCCGGATCAAGGAGATCCCAGATCTTATCGTCAATAAAGAGATGCTTTGCATCAGAGTGGTTGATGATATTATGAAAGTCTTCAGTCTTAAAGTCAGGAAGAACAGGTACTACCACAGCCCCATAAGTAACCACGGCGAGATACATTGCGCACCAGTTGGCAGAGTTTCTTCCCAACAGCACAATCTTATCACCTTCTTCTACACCGCATTCACGAAAAGCGATATGGTGTTTAGCCATTATAGCAGCAATCTCCCTGTACGTGAATCCCTTTTCACGATAGTTCGAGAGCGCCTCCTTTTCCCAGTTCTTTCTTATACTCTCCTCAACATAGGAGATAAATCTTTCTTTTATCATCTCTTTGGAGTTTTTTCTGTTGTTCTGAGGCAAATGTACTCTTTTCTAATATTATTAAATAACTACAGCCGGTACAGCAATAATACCGTTACTGTCATGACAAGGTTTACAACTGTAAAGATCGTATTATATAGTACCCTCTTTCCAGTGAAGCGGGCAATCTTACGCGAGAAAATTCCTGCGGTGGGGACAAACAGCACCAAAAGAAAAATAAAGAATTCCGCACCGTCAAATACGTTACTCACCCCGCCTCCCCTGAGGCTGGCCAGGTAGATGACTATAAGCATTACCACGAGGTAGAGCAAATAGCTGCCTTTGAGAGCCAGTGTTGAGAGAGGTCTTGAGTGATGCAGCCTATGCGGTTTGAGATAGGCATATGCTATAGCAAAGACAATCACCATAAAGAGGGCTCCCACGATATAACTCATCATCTCCGGAAAATTATATTTACTCATTCACTGTGTCATATTATTGTTCACGCATTTACTATGTCAGCTTTTGTTCCCTGCCGGTTTCGGCCCACACCAGAGAACTGGCTCCCAGCACTGCTGCATTTTGTGTACTAAGTTCCGAAGGCATCAGCTTCACCTTGTCACGATATATATAGAGCAGGTTCTTTTCCATATGCTCTCTTGTAGGTTTAAAGATCAGCTCTTTTGCCAGTGCCAGTCCACCAAAGAGGAATATGGCTTCAGGGTTTGTATGTGCCACAACATCAGCCAGCTTGGAACCGAGTATGGCGCCGGTGCGCTCAAAAGCCTCGAGGGCTATGGTGTCACCACGAAGGGCCGCCTCGTATATCTTTTTCGAATCAAGCTCGTCAAAACTTAAGCTTCTCAGCTCGCTGTCAGCAAGCCTGTCAGCCATGACCTTTAGTACTGTCCGTTTGATACCCGTTGCCGAAACATAAGTCTCAAGGCAATCTTTGCGCCCGCACCCGCAGTCGCGTTTTGAGCCGCCTGGTGTGATAGAGATATGACCAAGCTCGCCGGCAAAGCCATCATGACCATAGACAAGCTTTCCGTCAACTACAAACCCGCCGCCAAGGCCGGTACCGAGGGTGATGACAACGAAGTTCTTCATGCCTTTGGCGCCTCCGTAGACCATCTCACCCACTGCAGCAGCGTTGGCATCATTGGTGACAATAACCGGCAGAGGGGTATGCCTGGCAAAGAGATCTGCCAACGGTATGACTCCTTTCCATGGCAGGCTTGCCGCATACTCTATTGTGCCCTTGTTAATGTTTCCCATGGGAGCCCCAATGCCAAAGCCAAGAATCTCAATCTCTTTTCCTAACCGGGAGGCGGTACTCATTATCTTCTCATAAAGAGTGGCAACGAAGAGGTCAGGCTCATCATAACGACTGGTGACAATATGATCTCCGGCAAGAATTTCACCGGTTCTGTCAACGAAGGCGTAGACTGTATTTGTGCCTCCGATATCTATTCCTACTGCTGCTTTCTCCTTATTCTTCATAACTAAATGGTATTAACCCGGGTGCAATCTCCGGCCTCATTTTCCGCAGTAAGCTGCGGAGAATTCACCAAAGTGATTAAACCTGCTTAACAATCTATGAAGGAGTATATTGATTTCCTACCTTCCTTGCCCTTCGTGGGTGGTCAAGATCAATGTCCAGGGCTATGCCGGTCTCAACAAGCAAATTCCATCCGGCGGCCAGCTGAAGGTATTCGGCATACTCTCCTCCATCAGGGATGACTATAGACGGGAATATGGTTTTCTCTTTGGATATTGTGATCACATTAACCTCTGCCCCCTTTACAATGCATTCCATAAACTTGTCATGGTCATAGTCAAACGGGTCAACCCATATGAGAACCTCATTCTTATTCATCACCTCCTCAATGCCGTGCAGGGCAAAGGTACCCTCGAGGAATGCTGATTTCTTCCGGGTGATCTCATTGGTCTTCAGCGCCAGTTCTGCCGCCACCCCGTTATCACGACCGGCAAAATAGATCATATCTGCATTGCGGACCATGTCAATGATCTTCTTGTCTATCGGGGCCGTCATCACCTGCTCCATCTGATCAGCGGCTTTTTTTAGTCCTGACATCTTCTCAGCCCTCAGGTTACGCATCAGCGAATCATAAAAGAGAGCCTGCTCAACTACCGACTTGGTGGCAGCAACAGCATCCTCCTTGCCACACCTGAGCACATGAGCTGCATGGGCCAGCTCCTCCAGTTTAGTACCCTCATTGGCTGTGAGGCCAAAAACAGTATCATGCTTTTTCTTTTTAAGGGCATTGACAAGCCGTATCACCTCTTTTGTCTGTCCTGAGTTAGACGCGGCGAAAACCACAAAGTCCTTCAGGTTATACTCAAGCGCCTGAGTACATCCCTCTGTCAGTACCGGAAAGAGAAACTGCTTTTTCAGCGAAGCGAAGATGGCTCTCTTGGCAGGAAAGAGCCTGCTGCTTCCCTCTCCGGTAAGGAACAAACCCTTTTTTGATTTGAAAGCCGGAAGGAAGGGGATGGATACCTCCGGGTGGAATGATCTCAAGATGCCTGGTGTTTCCATCATCTCGCGAACAAGCGCGTATTTGCTGTATTTCTTATTCTGCAGATTCATTTGAGATATGTTTTTATTGAACGATTAACTAGTGATGCTTTGTTATATAAACTTCAGAATGCCAAAATGTTCAGGCCGGTGATAATCGGGTCTCTCTGTGCCCACGGGATTCCATGTCACATAGTGCGGGTTGCTCAGCTTATCTCCGCACTTGTAGAAATTAGCCCTGAAGCTCTTTCCTGCAAGGCTGTCAACCCGGTGTTGAAAAAAACTTTCAAGGGGAATAGCCAGGGTGAGTGACCAGCTGATATCGCCACTGATCTCCGAAAAAGGCTTTGCACCCATTGTTGTAAGCCGACGGATACCTTCAATCACGGCTGTATCAGCCCTGACCCTGCCTTGCCTTCCGTGGCCCGCACCCATCAGTCCTGTACCAATAGGGTTGAACTCAAAATTATAATAGATGCCGTCATCAGATGGTGAAACAAAGAGTTCCACGCATGAGTCTTCGCAGACCATCTCGTTGGTTTGGCTCTTCTCCGCTTTGACATGCGCCTCCCTCACATAGTACTTGAGGTATATCTCGCGGTCTCCCCAGGCCATATTGAACTTAACAGAGGGCTTATATGAATGGCTTTCCCAGTTTAATGTCTCTATGGGATGACCATCGCCGAGCTCATCAAGCCGTGCCGAGACCTCTGCCATGGAGGGAATGGCTTTATCAGTTTTAAGTTTACTGACCTCAATGGAATTCATCAGTTTTGATCTTGTTTAGTTCTGAGCTAAAAAAGCAAGTAACACAAAGATATTACATAAGATATGATTTTATCCTCTTATCATCATAGGTATGCAGGCTTCACACATGCAATGCTTTAGCCTCATAATTATTTTACTTTCCATATCAGCGCTGAAGCGCCGAGTACTGCTGCATGCGATTCCGATAGTCCTGACGGCATCACTGTGAATGTTCCCTTAAAAACCGGCATCACCAGCTCTTCGGTATATTTCCTTACAGGCACGAATAGTGCATCGCCAGCCTGTGCCAGTCCGCCAAACAGATACACTACTTCAGGACTAGAGAAGATGACAGAGTTAGCTATCCCCAGGGCGATCATATGTGCTGTACGGTCCATGGCCTCCATGGCGATGAGATCGCCATCCGCCGCGGCTTCAGCCACTATGCGGGAGGTTATTTCACTGATTTTCATCTCGCGCAATGGGCTCTCTTCGCGTCTTTCGCTGAGCAGAACCAGAACAGTGCGTACGAGTCCTGTTGCGGAAGCATAGGTCTCAAGACAGCCGCGGCGGCCGCAGCCGCACTCCCTGCCTCCTTCCCTGACAGTCATATGTCCCAGCTCACCGGCAAAACCGCTATTTCCATAAACCACTTCACCATCGATAACTACACCGCTGCCTACACCGGTACCAAGAGTGAGAAAGATAAAATTCTTTACTCCTTTTGCGGCACCAAAGATCATCTCGCCCAGTGCTGCAGCATTGGCATCATTGGTAATCATAGTCTTAAGCCCGGTACGTTGCGTGATCATATCTGCAAGCGGAATAATTCCCTTCCACCTGAGGTTGCTTGCCAGCTCAATGGTGCCCTTGTTGAAATTGGCATTAGGAGCACCTATGCCTATACCTTTCAACCTGAGGTCATCATGACCGGCAGACATCTCTTTTAGCTTCCCGTCAAGGGCTGTAACAAAATCTTCTGCAAACTCATTGTCAGATGTTGATAACCCTCCCTCGGCAATGATTTTACCGTCAGCGTCAACGAATCCGATTTTTGTATTGGTTCCTCCTATGTCTACTCCTACAACAACTTCGTTCATATATTTTCAGTTTATATCTCTTTCAGCAGTTCAGGCCTGGTTTTGTATGTTGAGAGCACCAGCTCACCAAAGAGCGTATTAGCCCATGCAAACCACTTACGGGTGTACTGTGTGGGGTCATCGCTCATGAACGACTCATGCATGAAGCCTGTGGCAGCATGGGTGTTCTTCAGCATTCTGAGTGACGAGATGATATCATAATCAGTGGTAGCAGTAAGGGCCCTCATGGTGATAGCAATAGGCCATATCCGGTTAAGTCCTGTATGTGGACTACCGACCCCGTGGCCGGCGATACCGGAAAAGTAATAAGGATTGCTCTTGTTCAGCACAAACTTTCGTGTACGCTGGTAGAGCGGGTCATTACGGTCAATAGTACCCAGATAGGGCATGCTCAGCAGGCTGGGCACGTTAGCGTCATCCATGAAATTGTAGTTGTAGAAACCGTCAGTCTCATAGGGGATGATCTCGCCATGCTCGGGGTGAACGACTCTGGCGTATTTCAGCAGGGCAGCATCAACCTCATCAGCAAGGGTAGTAGCATCGGCAGCAAGCGACACGTCACTGAGC
The DNA here is from genome assembly GCA_964418865.1 of uncultured Rikenella sp. Taxonomy (GTDB): domain Bacteria; phylum Bacteroidota; class Bacteroidia; order Bacteroidales; family VadinHA17; genus SR-FBR-E99. The sequence continues at coordinate 94,679 of CAYQNT010000001.1, read as the reverse complement.
ACTGTTGCCGCTATCTCTGCTATCTGGCGCAGAGACTGTACCGCAAAGTAGTTTGAGGGCACAAGGAAAGGCCATATAGTTGCATCATCTGAAGGCCTGAAGATAGATACGATCAGTCCAACCGGGTTAACCGGATTGCCGAATCCGCCACCGGCAACAGTGTCAGTCTGCCATCCGGTCACTCTCTGGAAACGATACGGTCCCTGATCTACCTTGCGCTGCTGTTGACGGAAGGTCTTTAGGATAAGTCTCATGGCCGATGCCCATTCGGAATTGAATACCGAAGTATCGCCTGTGGTCTTCCAGTAACCGTGAGCCAGCCTGACAGGATAACAGAGTGAATCTATCTCCCATTTGCGTTCATGGAGCTCAGGTTTCATGTCAGTGAGATCACTCATCCACTCGCTCTGGCCTGGACCGTCATTGAAGGCATTGGCATAGGGGTCAATGTGAATGCATTTCACCTGCCTGTTGATAACACCGGCAATCAGGTTCCTGAGGCCGGAGTCACCGGCAGTAAGTGAGATATAGGGCCATACCTGGGCAGTGGAGTCTCGCAACCACATGGCATTAATGTCGCCCGTGATGACAAAAGTGTCAGGCCTGCCATCCTTTTCGGTGTAATTGACCGTTGTGTCAAGGGTATTTGGAAAACAATTGCCAAAGAGCCATGCAAGCTCATTGTCACCAAGATATGATGATATCTCTTTGATAGTCTCTTCTACTGCCTTGCTACGAAATTTACGGCTCCGTGGTGCAGGCCTTTTTGAAATCCAGCGCTCTGCCCCTGCTGATGAGAATGCCGGCAGACCTGCTGAGGTGGCAACACCGCTAAAGTCTGCCCCTGCTGATGAGAGCAAAGGTATTCCAGCGGAGACGGCTCCTGTTGATGAGAGTAAAGGCAGGCCGGCGGAAACGGCAACGCCGCTAACAATTGTATTTCGTATAAACCTTCTGCGTGTAGACATGTTCTTACCTCTTTCTTACCGGTTTTTTCCTGAGCGAAACATCCTTGAGATACATAACACTCAGATCCCAATCCTGTTCCAATGACCAGTTGATTTTTACCTCAAGCTCAGCAGGATACCAGGTGACAGGCTCAGGGTTTCTTCCCATATTAAAGTCACCCGTGGTCCATATCCTGTTAGAGTCAAGATCATAAATGGCCTTTAGCCTGTAACGACCTTTGTCAAGCAGATTGAAAGCTACTTCCCCGGGAGTGGTGATGAATGACTCTCTGACAACATTTTCCCTTTCGCCAATCAGCTGAATGATGACATCACCCTCATAGCCTGTAAGCTTTATAGTGATGCTTCCATAATCTTCCACCGTAGTGATGGAAAACCGGTAAAAGGTGGAGTCAGTAGCATTACCGAACATATCTTTAAAAGCCCCTGACAGGCAGACAAGGGAATATGATTCTCCCGGCTCAACCGGAGCCTTCAGTATAAGATGGCGTGTAGATGTAGTATCCCTTAGAAACTCATACTTGAGTTCTGTCTTTACCGAGTCAACCGTATGTGTAAGGGTTATCAGGGAAGTGTCAGGGTCTGTAAGAGGAGTAGCTGAGATGAAGAAGAGGTCGTCTCCAGGCCTCAATTTGCCTGTGAGATTTGTAGAGAGCTTCAGTGGCGGCGGGCGGGCCACTCCTCCCCGGGGAGGTGCGGGCTTCCTGTAATTGAATTTAACAGTGTCGGTCAGCGATGTTAAAACGCCTGTACTGTCAGTAAAAGGAAACGTCAGATAGGCTTCTATCACGTCACGATCGTAAATCTCCGGATTACTGATCCATACCATAAAGGTGTCACGGGCGACATTATGCTCCATGTACCATGAGGCGCTGTCAGCATCGGCAATGGTCAGTGATACCTGTCCGCTGTCTGATGGGAGTGCCAGCCCGAAGCCAAATGACCAGGAATTCTTCCTGTCAGTGTATTTCAGATACTGCTTTTTTGATTCCTGCTGGAAGGCATATAGTCTGTGAAGTCCAAAAATGAAATTATCAGGTTTTGTTGTCTCGGTGGCGTTCTCTGGCCTGTATTTAATAGTGTCAGGAACAACCGAATAATAGTTCTCAGGTGTGATGTCAATTATAGAATCACAAAATGCGAATACCTCATCGTCAAGGTCATACAACCTGTTCCCGTTAAGGTCTTTAAGGGCGAAGAGCCTATATCTGCCTGACTTTATGTTGTTTATCATAAATCCTCCTGAGGGATCGGGACGTGAGATATAGGCAGGCAATATGGTGCGGGGTGCCGTATCAGACAGGTTCGAATACATCATTACAGTTATATCTTCGGGGACCTCGAGATCAATGGCATTAAAAACATTGCCTGTAAGAGAAAGTGAGTCAAGTACCGGGCCGGTTGAAAAGACATACTGATAGTTGGGAATAGGATTGGCCTCATTATTGTCACGGATCGCATCCTGGAAATAAAAAGTATAAGTGGTGCTGTCTGCCAGGTTATCCTCCCAACTGACCTGCAGGCTTTTTCCTTTAAGCTTTATATCTGGCTTGATAGCCAGAGGGGGTGAGACCATGAACTTCTCGGTTATACGGTCAAGAACAACATACTCGTCAAAGGTGACGGTGAACGATTTGCCCGTAAACATGACTGAACTGTTCCCGGGCTGGCTCTTCAGTATGACCGGTGGATCATTATCCTTTGGACCGCCGCTGGGTGCACTTATTTTTGCGCATGACAATATGAAGAGCATTATCAGGGCTATTATGCCCAGCCTGCCTGATATGTATCTGTTATAATTCATTGATTACAAATTTACATCAAATTTTAATTAAGTAAACCAGCGGATGGCGAACGGTCTGCCTTGTTGGTTTTTTATATAAATTTGTAACCCAAACAAAATATCTATGGTACTTAACATCGTTCCCTGGAATGTTGATCCGGAGATCTTCAGGATCGGTAATTTTGCTGTCAGATGGTACGGCCTGCTCTTTGCTTCAGGATTTGTCTTCGGATATTATATAATGAGGCAATTCTTTAGAAATGAAGGATTTAGTGACGCTACTCTTGACAGGCTGACTTTATATGTTGCCGTGGGAACCATCGTTGGCGCCAGGCTGGGGCATTGCTTGTTCTATGAACCGGCATACTATCTGGCGAGGCCGTTTGAGATACTCAAGATATGGCATGGCGGACTTGCCAGCCATGGGGCGGCAATAGGTATACTGCTGGCGCTCTGGCTCTTTGTCCGGAAAGAGAAAAAGCCCTACATGTGGGCCATTGACCGTGTGGTGGTAGTGGTTGCCCTGGCAGGCGCACTGATACGCTTAGGGAACCTTATGAATTCTGAAATCTATGGTGTGGAGACAACCCTCCCATGGGGATTTGTCTTTCTCCGTAACGGTGAGAATGCGCCAAAGCACCCGACACAGATATATGAGGCACTGACATATCTGGCCACCTTCGGTATTCTGATGTGGATATACTGGAAGAACATGGGAAAACAAAGGCCAGGTCTGCTGTTCGGGACCTTTCTTATTCTTGTGTTCGGATCCAGGTTTTTTGTGGAGTATCTCAAGGAAGACCAGGTTGCATTTGAGGCAGGCATGAAGCTAAATATGGGCCAGTTGCTAAGTATTCCGTTCGTGATTGCCGGGATAGTTCTCCTTGTATGGGCATTCAGTAAAAAACCGCCTCCACCGCCACCTCCAGGGAAGAAGAAGTGAGAGTCCTCACGGTTTAATGATGATACCGTTGAAAATAAGATTCAGTATTGCCTCAAACCGTGAATTGATATCGATTTCGCGCCTGCTCCAGAAGAGTGGCACCTCCATTCCCTTCAGCATCGTCTGTATAGCCATGGCGGTATATTCGCTCTCTTTGACTGAAAAGACACCCCTGCTTTTTCCTACATAGACAAGCAGCCTCAGTATGGCAAGCTCTTCACGGTCATACCTTGATCTGATATTCTCTATGAAATCATAATGATCAAGCTCCTTGTCAAAGATTGCATTGTAGTAATTGGAGAGTTTGGCAAACTCCCTCATCCTGATGTATATGTAGTTACGAAGTTTGTCCGGTGGAGAGTCAACCTCCTTGATAGCATTGGTTAGCCTCATGCGAAGCTGGTTTGCTTCATAGAGAACCACCGCTTCAAAAATCTGCTCCTTACTACTAAAGTAATAATAGATAGAACTCTTCCCTTTTTTTAGCGCCCTCGAAATCTCATCCATGGTGGTCTTTCTAAAACCATAATGGCTGAATATCTTGCTGGCTGTCAAAATGATCCTTCTTCTGTATTCCTCCTTATCTACCATTGTATTTCAATCTTATGCAAAGATATTCAATTAAGTTTATTTATCTAGACCAAAAGGGTCGAAGATTCGAAAAGCTGCTTTAGCAAATATGTAAACCTGTTGATATTCAAAATACGTGTAATTGTCGTAATATTACGGATCAATTTCGGTGGGGAGAATATTTAATGAAGGTTGGAAAACAAGATTACAGGAGCATCTGGCACGATGAGAGAGATCCGGGATCAGTACATGTGATTGATCAGCGGGCGCTTCCTTTTACCTTTGATGTAATGACTCTCAGGAGTGCCGGTGATGTATGTGACGCTATCAGCTGTATGGCAGTGAGGGGTGCTCCTCTTATAGGTGCTGCAGCAGCATGGGGTGTGTACCTCTCATTTCTTGAACATAGTGCCGGTGACGATGTTTATTCATCAGTGATGAGAGATTCCGTCAGGCTGAAGGCAACAAGACCTACTGCCGTTAATCTTGCATGGGCGGTGGATTATATGACCGGCGTTCTTAAAAACAGCGCTGATGCATTGGTGATGAGACGTGCAGCTATTTCTCTCTGCGACATGGAAGCAGAGAGGAGCCGCAGTATCGGGATGCATGGACTGCCCCTGATAGAGGAGATAAGCCGTAACAAAAAAGAGAAAGTGGTTAATATCCTTACTCACTGCAATGCGGGATGGCTTGCATGCGTCGACTATGGGACGGCTCTGGCTCCGGTTTATCTTGCCCACGACAGAGGAATTAAAGTACATGTATGGGTAGATGAAACCCGTCCGCGTAATCAGGGCAGCAGGCTCACGGCCTGGGAACTGAGCAACCACGGAGTGCCATGTACGCTGATAACCGACAACGCCGGCGGGCATCTGATGCAGCACGGGATGGTTGACATCGCCATAGTGGGGTGTGATCGTGCCACCGCGTCTGGCGATGTGGCCAACAAGATAGGTACATATCTTAAGGCACTGGCGGCACATGACAACGGTGTGCCATTCTATGCGGCCCTGCCCGTATCGACCTTTGACATGAGCCTCGACAGCCCCGGTCAGATAGAGATTGAAGAGCGTGACGGCAATGAGGTGAGAATCATTTCAGGTATGCCCAAAAACAAAAAAGAGGATTATACGGGCAATGCTAATCCGTACTCTTCTCCTGCAGAAGAACAAGAGGTTTATGTTTGCCATCCGGATCTGAAAGTGGCGAATTACGGCTTTGATGTGACGCCCGCACGTCTGATCACCGGCCTTATTACTGATAGGGGGATTTGCCAGGCAGAGAAGAAGTCAATATTAAAATTATTATTATAGAGATGGAAGGTTTTGTTAAGTTTAACTGTTATTGGAGCCAGTCGGGGTCAGTCATCACCGATGAACATTATGAGATCATAAATCACTGGAGGGACATTCTCTTCAATCTTGATCTGGTTGGTGCCTTTGAAAATGGCGTCGGTTTCGGTAATATCAGCATAAGAATAGGCAAATCGCAGCAGTTTTTCATTACCGGGTCATCTACCGGAGATATTCCTGAGCTTGAGCCGGGACATTATGTTAAAGTGTCATCATTCAACATAGATGACAATGCAGTGATGTGCCGCGGCCCTCTCAAGGCGTCGTCCGAGTCACTCACTCATGCCGCCATCTATACGGCAGATAAGGGGACCAATGCGGTCATCCATGTTCATTCCATGAGGTTATGGGAAGAGCTGATGAACATAGTCCCAACCACTGACGCGGCTGTGGAGTACGGCACGCCGGCCATGGCCCGTGAGATGATAAGGATCTTCAGTGATCCGGAGGTTTTTGAAAAGCGTATCATAGTTATGGCCGGTGATCGGGGCGGACTGATCACCTTCGGATATGACCTTGACGAAGCAGGCAGTGTGCTTTTTGATTACATTAAGAAGTAAGGATTGTCGTGCGGTCGTGCAGGTTGATGTCTGAGGTCTGAGGTCTGAAGTCTCAAGGTCTGAAGGTCCCGCTCTGCCAGCGAGGCTCCATCGTGCGGTCATGCAGTCTGAGGTTTAAAAGTGAGTAATTTATGCCTGCGGCATTAATGTGTTATTACTATAAAATCAGTTTGCAGATATTTTAATTGTGTGTTATATTTGCAGCCTGTTATTAGGGCCCATAGCTCAGATGGTTAGCAGCACCTGACTCATAATCAGGGGGTCGCTGGTTCGATCCCAGCTGGGCCCACACTAAAGGCAGTCTTTTCGACTGCCTTTTTACTTTCACACACTGGTATCGAGCTGCCCTGCAAGCTGGCTGCTTCGCTAAAATGACCCAAGGGTCATTTATTAACGCTCGCCCCTGATCCCAGCTGGGCCCACACTCAAGGCAGTCTTTTGGCTGCCTTTTTCAGTTCAATTTCTCTTGATGAACTTCGAGAAAACTATTTAACGTTTTTACTATGAACATTTTAGGTTCTCTACTGTTCGTCAATTAAATGTGCCTGCCTCGGTTGAAATGGGGCAAGGGATCATGTAGAAACAATTTTAAAAATGAAATTATGAAGACGTTTTCAGAACAGGAAGTTACCGGATTTTTGAAACTTAATTTAAAAGACTGGTCGCTAGAGAATAATTCCCTTAACAGAGATCTTAAGTTCAAAACCTTTGTTGAAGCCTTTGCATTTATGACTGCAGTTGCTCTCGAAGCTGAGAAGTTAAACCACCATCCGGACTGGAGTAATTCATACAACAAAGTAAGTATATCATTAACCAATCATGATGCTAAGGGTATAACTCAGCTGGACTTTGATCTGGCAGTTACAATTGAAAAAATATTCAACAGTCAATTTTAGGTATTTAATAACAACTGGGTTTTCTTTGAAAATTATTTCGATTTCTGCTTTACTCCAGTTACAAACGTTTTCAGTTGATCATTGAATTCCAGCGGGTGAGCGAAAAAGATAGCATTGGAAAAGACAAAAAGACTCAACCATACCATGCGTCTTGAGATGCAAGAATTATCTATGGAAGAAAAGGAGACGGCGTTAAAAGATACGATAGACAGAATATTGATTGATGACCTTAAAGATTTTTGGGGGAAATGAAACAAGAAGATCTGCCAAAAGCAGCTACGTCACCGGATCCGGATGAAATGGATGATCTGAAGATTAAGACCATCATCACTCGTGGAGAGCTTGTTAGATGGGAACAACAGAATATTGGAGAAGCTCTGGATTGGCTTGATACTCGCTATGGTCTGAGGAGAGAAGATCAGGACTCCTAATACCGCCAACCGGCAGCACGTAAAATATATTTTTCTATTTTTATACAGTTTGTACCTGACTAGGCCCGAGACATAACAAACCATTAAATAAAGAACAATAAAGACAATTGTTTTAATAAAGTATACTGCCATGACCCATAAGCTTGATTTAACAGACTATACAAAAGTCAGAAACCACTGCGAAAAGACAAGCCAGATAACTGTGCGCGTAATTGATGACTTCCTGATTGCCTTTGCTGCCAGGCATCATAACCAGGAAAAGAAAATGAATCAGCATTTTGCAAAGTATCGTCATATTGTATCTAAATTCCAGAGGCGTGATATTGAACTATTTAAAAGTCAATTCATTATACACGAAGTTTTTAAGAGCGGCGGTCTGATAGAAAAGTTCCTGAAAAATCCGGCGTTGGATCGTTTTACAGGAGAGGAGAGAGAATTCCTGTTACAACAGGCGGCTATTCCATGGAGATTCAGCTTCGCAGAGATCATTGAAGAGCCGGAAAAGGAGTTTTACAGGATGAGAGATACTTTTTCAGGGGAAAAATATCTTTTGTTCTCGCCATCAATAACCCAAATGAAGACTACGAGCAATAAGCTCCTCTGGTTTAATCTGATCTGCTTTAACGGTTTATGCTGGCAAAGCTTTGGTCCGATCGGGGCATTTCAGAGCTTCGGGCCTGCAGATATCTTCTTCTTTGCAAATGAAAAAAATTCGGATATAGAAGATGAGTCTGAAGTACAAAAAGATATTGAAACTGATCCTCTTCCCTATATGATGCTTCTGTCAGGAGCTGCTTATCCGCGTACCTTCCATAAAAATGACGAAATAATTATCATGATGGCTGAACATGAATCGGACACACCCGATACAGCCGGAATGAAAAAATATTTCCAATCTGAGTACGATAGCGGAGTGTATCGGTTCACGCACAAAACACTCGGAGAACACCCTCATTTTGCGCAGATATATTATGATGAGAATGAAAGACTCCTACTGTTTTCTGCTATGACGGGAAGTGGGTTCCGGAATCTGGTAAAAGATTTTAATTCATTTGGCTATAACATTCCGGAAACACCATATCTGCAGGTACGGCTGCCAATGGTGATAACGGCTGGGTCAATCCTGAATAGAAAAATCATACTGAATGAATATGAAGGATTATTCAAGAAGGATCCGGATCCGCAGGCTGAAGCTGCTATTGAGAAGATGAATGAATTCATGGCCCTTGTTTTAGATGATATTAATGAGGACCGGGAACCAGATATTGAGGCAGCAATTCGCAAAACAGGATTGGATCCGGAAACTGCTCATGATCTGGTAAATATGGTCCAGGAAAAAAGGGGGACAATAAAGAAAAGATCCCCCGGTCAAAAGACCAAAAAACAGGAAATAAAGCAACCACCTAAGAGAGGAGAGGAGAGACAAACCTCAAACCCATTTACAACAATTTATCAAGCTGCCGGTCGTATCAGCGAAACGGAACCATGGAAAAACCTGTATGAAACAGATATCTTCGGAATCAAAATGCCCGACAGTGACCGTGTATATTTCATCTCGGTGATGGGCATAAACGGTGAGTTCACCGGCCTTGCCGCTTATAAAGGCTATGAAGGGCTTTCCGGGTTTTATGCATTACAGAAGAATGCAGAACTTAGCTCCGCGACAGCTATTTTGCAAATACCTCATTTACTAATTTCATTCACTGATCGTGAGGATATGGACAATGAGAATATCGCAGCCATTAAAAAGTCAGGATTAACCTTCAGGGGGAAAGGCAAGTGGCCACTGCTGGAGGAGGTCGTTCCCGGATTTGTTCCCGCGTTTCCTGAAGGAGAGACGCTGGAGGATCTGCCGGTGTTGCTAAGCGAGGCGGCTTCAGTGCTCTCATGGGCCGGCAATGATCCTGACAGTCTGTACGGAGAAGGAGATGACGATGAAGAAATCCTGATTCGCATCCCATCTGGAAAGCCTGGAAATCTGAAATGGAAAAACCACTTTGAAGTTCCCGGCAAGGAAAAGATGGGAAGGAAATATAATATGACCTATAATGCCAAAACTGTTGAGTCTGTCAAAAAACTAAAAGTATCAAAACTGACCTTTCAGACTGATCTGGTCCTTGTTCCTACCCCGGTAAAAGAAAAAGAGAAGAAGGGATATTTCCCCTTTATGCTTCTGCTGGTTGAGAAGAAATCAGGCATGATTGCCGGAATGGAGTTATTGTCTCCGGATCCTGACTTGCCTTCTCTTTATGAGTCTGCACCACAGAAGTTATTAGAGCTGATAATAAAACTGGGACATAGGCCGGAAAAAATTGAATTTCGTTCAGATTTATTACATAATCTTGCCGGGAAAGTTCTGAAATTGTCGGGTTGTACGCCTGTTCTCGTTGATCGCATGCCTCAGATGGAAGAAGCTGAAAAATCAATCCTGGAATTTTCAGGAAAAAAGGCATGAAGGGCTCAGGGTCCGTCGCCTCGCGGTGTGGAGCTTCGTCTGAAGATCCCTTAAATTTGTCTCGTAAGATTAAAGTCTAAGGGTCTGATGAATTGTTTTTGCATCTTTGTCTATACAATTCAGAAACATAAAACCCACACTATGTCAATCCTGTTATCTCCACTGAAAATAAAGGGGGTCACCCTGAAAAACCGTATCGCCATGTCTCCCATGTGCCAGTATTCGGCAAAAGACGGATTTGTTAACGAATGGCATTTCACACATCTGGGTAGCAGGGCCGTTGGTGGTACCGGACTTATCATGGTAGAAGCCACGGGGGTCTCTCCGGTAGGACGAATCACCCCGGGCGATCTTGGAATATGGAGCGACGAACACATTGAAGGATATCGCAGTATTGCCAGCTTCATCCACGGTCATGGCTCAGTGGCCGGCATACAGTTAGCCCATGCCGGAAGAAAAGCCTCGTGCGCGGTACCTTGGGAAGGTGGAAAACAGCTTGAAATTAACAACGGCGGATGGCAGACGGTGGCTCCCTCGGCTATCCCCTTCAGCCCGGGAGAGAGGACACCGGAAATGCTGGACCATGATGGTATCAAAAGTGTGATATCAGCGTTCAGGGCAGCTGCCTTACGTTCCATGGTTGCAGGATTTAAAGTAGCCGAGATCCATAGTGCGCACGGCTACCTGCTGCATGAGTTCCTGTCGCCACTGAGTAACCACCGCACTGATGAATATGGAGTATCATTTGAAAACCGGTCCAGATTACTGCTTCAGGTAACAGAAGCTGTCAGGGAAGTATGGCCGGAGGAAAATCCACTTTTTGTACGGATATCGGCGACGGACTGGACTGAAGGAGGATGGAGCGCAGAGGATAGTGTACGGCTGGCACATCTGCTGAAAGCTGCAGGTGTTGATCTCGTAGATTGCTCCTCCGGAGGTAACGTATATGATGCGAAGATTCCCGTTGGGCCCGGGTTTCAGGTACCATTCGCAGGGGCAATGAGACAAACAGGGATACTAACCGGTGCCGTCGGCCTTATCACCTCCGCTGCACAGGCCGAGGCTATTCTTAGCCAGGGCAAGGCAGACCTTATAATCATGGGACGGGAGTTACTACGCAATCCGTACTTCCCGCTTCAGGCGGCAAAAGAGCTGGGGGATGACATTCAGTGGCCTGTTCAGTACCTGAGGGCCAGACTATAAATCAATACTGCCGTCTTCCGGGGCCACTTGTTCATTTTCGTTCAACGGTACTGGCTCTGTATTGATCAACGGTACCGCTTCACTGCTTCCAGCAGGTTTTGTCTGTTTTTCTCCCGGAGACAGAATGTTACCAAGCATCATCGCCAGCAAGGTCATAAGTATCACAAGCGTAATTACCTCCGTATTGATCTCCGGGATCATATAAACAGTCGGAATACTAATAAACAAAAGGATGGTTATTAATCCCCTCGGAGCAAAGAGAACCAGGGTCGGACTCTTTATTTTGAGAACATAATAGACAAAAAGC
>CAYQNT010000001.1:40411-83181 GCA_964418865.1 uncultured Rikenella sp. | reverse complement strand
ACCACGGTAATGGCAAGTGCCGTAAAGAGGTTGGATGGATAGAATATTCCTTGCAAAGAAGTATAATAACCAAAAATGATAAAAAAGAAGGAGCGCACCAGGAAGGTTAGTTCTCTGAGTATCTTTCTGAAAGATTCAAGATCCGTAGTTAATTTATCAAAATCGACAAATTTTTTGATGAACGTGTGTTTAACAAACTGGTTGTTTGACAGTGCCAGTCCAAATACAAGAACTAGCAACAATGCCGGAAGATGAAAATGCTTTGCCAGTGCATAGATCAGTACTACCGCAGTCATAATAATTATATAGTTGACGTGGTACTTGATCTTGTGAAGGAGCATAGCAAGCCCTGAAGTAGTTATCACTGCTATGACTATGGTCAGCAGCCCAATGAAAAGGTAATGTACCAGTCCGCCCGATATGCTGCCTTCATTATAAAGAATAAAATCAAATGCCATAATCCCGAAGATATCAGAGAAGGAGCTCTCATAGATAATGAACTCTTTCTCGTAGTTACTCAGGTTTCCGGCTCCCGGGATGGCCACGGCACTACTTATTATGCCGAGAGGAATGGAGCTCAGGAGAGCGGCAGTAAGGGGATATTTAAAATAATAAGCGAGTACAAGCGTGGTTATCGTGGCAACAAGCACAAGCAATATCAGCGCTGATAACACGGACTTTCGTAGCAGTACTGCCTTCTTCCTTTCCAGTTTAAGATCAATGCTGGCATCCAGTACTATCAATATAAGGCCAAGAGTACCTATTACCGGAAGAGTGGGTTGTATGTTCGGTATTGCCAGACCTGTTGTTCCCGCAATAAACTGAAGTGCAATACCCAGCCCTATCAGTAGTATCACCCCGGGAATCTTTGAGTACTTGCTTGTTATATCAAACAGATACGAAAGAATGATGATGACACAGAATGCTAATATTATATAGTTAGTCATGGCTCCAGGGCATCCACAAAAATGATTTCAAAATATAAGGATCCTCAATGCAGCAAAGGTATAAAAACGAAGACAATCTAAGGTATCATCTTAATGTTAGCCCGTTGGGGCATGTGTCATAAGGTCAGGAAAGGGCAGCCGAAGGATTTACCTCGATTATTTCTGCAACGAATAAAGATACCTGATCTCCTCTGCCCACATAGTTTCATCGGGTGTTTCAAGTATCAGGGGCATCCCGTCAAAGCGGGGATCATTCATTATAAGTTCAAAAACCTCAACACTCAGTTCGCCCTTATGCAAGTTGTCATGTCTGTCAACGCGTGTGCCAAGTGCCTTTTTTGATCCGTTGATATGCATGCCACGGAGGTATTTAAAACCTACGATCTTCTCAAACATATCAAAGACCTCCTTAAAGCCTGCGGCCGTTGACAGATCATAGCCGGCAGTGAAGGTATGGCAGGTGTCAATGCATACACCCACCCTTGTTTTGTCTTCTACTTTGTCAATAATATGTCTCAGGTGTTCAAACCTGTGACCCAGGTTGGTGCCCTGGCCTGCGGTGTTCTCTATGACAGCAATCACTCCTTTGCTTTTTGAGAGGGCGATATTCACCGATTCTGCTATAAGATCAAGACACTCCTCTTCTGATATCTTGTTGAGGTGGCTTCCCGGGTGAAAATTAAGCCTATCAAGTCCCAGCTGCTCACACCTCATCATCTCATCGTTGAAGGCATAGCGTGACCGGCCAAGAGCCTCCGGGTCAGGATTACCCAGGTTGATCAGATAGCTGTCATGAGGCAGTATCTGGTGAGGCTTGTAGTCGAATTTTTCGCAGTTATTCCTGAAAGCGTCAATACTCTTTTGTGTCAGCGGAGGCGACACCCACTGACGCTGGTTCTTTGTAAAGAATGCGAAGGCCTTCGCTCCTATTTCATGGGCATTCAGCGGGGCATTTTCCACTCCGCCGGATGCACTGATGTGTGCTCCTACGTATTTCATCGGGATGGGTTTTCTCTACCTGTCTATAAGCGGTATTTCATAGACAAAGATATTCGAGAATCCCAGTCCTGCAAGCTCTGGATAGTAAGGAAATGTCTCTTCCCTTGTAAAGAACCCGGTAACAACCACCCTGTAGCTGTCCCATTCCTCAATTATTTTGACGGGAAGCTTAAGGTTTTTCTCTATCTTTTTCTTTGCACGCTCTGCTGCGGAAAGCTTAGGATAACTGGCTGCGTTCAGTATAAATCTGGGTACCGGTGGTGGCGGAACTACTTCCTCAGCAATTTTCGGGCGCTCAGGTGCTATCACCTCAGGCTCAACTGGCGTCACCAGCTCTTCAGCCGGCGTAACTCCTGCGGGAGGAACGGGTACCAGAACAGCCTCCGGGCCAGGTATCACAACAATCTCTTTAAATCCAAACTTCTGCAAGAGAGGAATAAATTCCCTTACCTCGGCAGTGTCGGCAAAGTCGGTTATCTGCACCTTAAAGATACCCTGCTCCTGCCTGACTGTCACCATCTTCTCGGTAGCGGCGAGTAGCCGGTCTGCAAGAGCAGCCGATTCCTCAGGACTGAGGAGAGCACCAAGCTGAATAGTTGTGCCATTTATTTCAATAGCGCCATATTTCTCGATAACAGGTTCTTTCTCAACAGGAGCCTCCTTAACTACAGCAGGCTCTTTCTCTACAGGAGTAACCCCCTCAACCGGTGTCTCCTTCACAATTACCAGTGAATCGCCCCTCTCTGTTGTGATCCATTCACCTTTGACTGCCTTATTTGAAATGACCCATATTTCCGTAATTCCCTGGCCGTTAATAATTGGGATATATTTTTGAAGGTCCTCCCTGTCAGTAAAGCCTGTTATGCGTACTTTCCAGAAGCCATCCTCCTCAAACAGCTCCACATTCTTGTCGAGGACAGATGCGACCTTATTCTTCATTATTTCGGCATATAGCTTTGTTTGGAAGGCCCCAAACTGCACAGCGTAGTAATCCTCGGTGATAGTTACCAGTTCACGTGTCACTTCGTGAATGACCAGATAAGAGGTATCCCTGATTATCTCCTTCCCTGCCGGGACTTTGACAACGGCGATGGTGTCAGTAGTGACGACCGTATCAGGGATGACCTTAATTTTTCTCAGGACGAAGTCGAGCCCGTCAATGTAGTCTCCCTCCATATTCATTGCGATACTGAACGACAGTTGATCCGGTTCAGAAGTCATATTCAGTCGTCTCAGCTGTGCAGTATCTGGACTTACCAGGTAATGTCCCGGTGTTAATCCGAAATAGCTGTAGTAACCATCCTCCTCTGTAAGCGCCCTGGCCACTGTGACTCCCTCAGTGTTCAGGAAATTCACTATCATCCTGCCAATCCCGCTCTTTCTCCCCTCCGCCTCAAGAACGACGGATCCTGTTGCCTCGCCAACAACATTAACAGGCACCTCAATCAGTTTAAGCATATTCGCATCAGCAATGACTGCGAATGACTTTTTAGGGAACCTCCAGGCTATGTTGTCAAAACTGCTTTCATCAAACTCTAGAAAATGCTTCACATACGGTTCAAGTCCGGTAATATGAATTATAGTATCTTTTTCGCTGAGCTCCACCCTCCCGCTGTTTGCCCGCAGGTTTATTCCTGCTGCCTTTGGCTCACCCGGATCACGCATGCCATTAGCATTCAGGTCAAGGAACGCCAGGACTGATATACCACCCCTGCCCACATTAGTGCGGTTATCAGCTTTAAGGAACGATGTTTTACCATCATTGATCAAGCTCCCACGTGCATACTGTACAAATGTTGTTTTCTCATTTATCTGTCGTGCAGAGATACCGACCTGTGCAAAAGAAAAGTCGTATCGGAACCCCAGCTCTGCAATGTTCATTTTATTGCGGAAATTATACTCATAGGAAGCATTCAGATATCCTTTTTCAAAAAGCCGTTTCTCAAGTCCAATGCGCGCTGAAAGAAACTCCCGTCCCGAATAGTTGTACTGCACCTGTGGCATGATGACAAAATATTTCGGCAGCCGAAATGCAAGGGAGAGGTTACTGTATATGCTCGGATCAAAAAATTCAGAGAAGACTCCGTATGTAGTAAGGTTTGTGCTGACGCGTGAAAACGACCCTGCAAGAAGCCATTCAGCGGTGGTATACTGTGACCCGGGAAAAATAATCTGGTAATATGATAACCTTGAGTAGGCCGCCATCTTCTTTATCTTGATAGGCAGAGAAACCGAGGCCTTCCGCTCTTCAAGATAATTGTATGATATGGCCTTTTGATCCTTGTCATACCTCGTATAGATAAGGTCAAGCTGGATGTTCGATGGCAACCGGTAGGTAAGCGTTCCCTTGGATCTTACTTTGTGTGTATATTCACCTGAAACGAGAAGGTTGTTGGTGATTCTTACCGAGGCATCCACGAACGGCATAAGAGGTCCGTCAGTGACTGAAGAGAGGTATTCAAAGCCGCCTCCCAGTGTAATTGATTTCGTTGCCCCGTACCGGACTGTCGTTCTTGAAAAGCGGCTCCAGAGGCTGTCTTCCACAAAACCTGCACTGCCCGTGTATTCAAACTCCCGGTGAGGAAGGAAGTTGAATGGTATGCTGATATTCTGTTCACGTGTTCTCTCCTCGCCCCATGGGCCGAAAAACTTAAGTTTCACTTGCGTGTTTCCGTAAACCAGTGGCACCTCAAAAGTAAAAAAACCGGATGCATCAGCCTTGATATAATCTACAAGAACACTGTTCACATAAAGCTCAACAGTCCATCCCGGCTCGGTATTGTCAGTAAGCGTATAGGTCCCGAACGAACGCCTGAAGGTCGTTGGCCTGTTGGTAAACTGCATTCCGACAACAGGATTATAAATTGATGCTGTTGCCTGTGTGCTGATCTTCCCTGCCATTATCTGCCTCAGCCATGTGCGATCATTATTAACATGCCGCCACATATAATACTGTTGTTTCTCGCTGAAAGCAGCCTGTGTATACAGAGTCAGTGAAGCAGAGGCCTCACCTCCTGCTATGACTGTACCAAGTGAGAGGTTGAGCCGTCCATCGGTCTCACCGTCAGTCTGCTCACTGGCATAAACAGACCAGTCTGCCATGCCAAACCTGAAAGCAGGAAAACTCCTGCCAATGGTTGTATCGACCTGAATCTCACCTTTGAGACGGGTGATATTTCTTCTCATCTCCTCCTGCCGCATTTCGCGTATACGTGGAAGATCAAGCTTCGTATTAATAGTTACGGTCAGATCCCTGAAGCTGAAACTGCAATCGAGACCGAAAACCTTGCCGTAATAATCAGATTTCAGATAGAGATTGCTCTCTGACCGTATAAGATCTCCTTCAGCGAGATTGAATGTCTTGCCGCCAAAGACAATACTGTTGCTGGACCTGTCAACAGTATATGTATCATCAGGGTTTATAAAGAAACCGGAGACTTTTTCAAGATCCTGCGAGGGTGTATTTTTAATTTTAAGGAAATCAAACAATCCTGTGACAGACAGAAAGACCTCCTCTCCCCTGATGACTGCATCCATTTCTGTAACACCGACATAGGGGATCCTGACATAAACAGGAATCTCATCATATTGCAGCTTATCCTGCGCAATCAGTGGGTTTGCTGCCGGCAGTATAAAAAGGAGGATAAGTAAAAGGAATCTGTACCTTGAAAGCAATGGCATACACCAAGTGATATGAGATTCGGTATCTGCCTTTTTTTCTTGCATTAGGTAATATCTTTGTTTTCAGTATATCATTCCTGAACGAATGTAACATCTATTGTTCCGGTGTAGGAGCCGGCCGGATTTAAGGCAATGTTGCCCACAGTAAGGGAACCACCGATCAGTATTGTGGTCTGTTGCTGAAAAGGAACTGTTATCACGAACGGCGATGCCGGGAATGTGCCGTTCACCTGTAGAGAGAGTGTGCCCCCATTGCTGCCATTCATGAGCGTCGGAGGGCCGGAGAGCAAGGAGACCAATGTGCCGGGATTTGCCCTGATATAGAACATGGCAGGCGTATAGATAATCCCCATATTAAAAAGTATTACCGTACCCGTTGATGAACGTGTGCCCCCGGCAGCACTTACGGTCACTGTACCCCCTGAAGCACCCGGGGTAAAGGCGCCAAAAGCCAGAGGCTGCGAACTGTTGGCTGTAACAATAATAGGCCTGGGCGGAAGAGACTGTGCATTGAGCAGGGAGGCAAAACCTGTTGCGAGAACAATTACTGCAACAAACAAAGCCCTTTTTACCGGAAATCCGATGGTCATATCTCTTTTCATCTTATTCCGACAATTAGTTTTTTTATACTATGACGCAACCCTGTATTATATCTGATAATATACATTCCGGACTGCAATGCCGGATCAAGATCATAGATGCCTGACTCAGTTATATTCTTAATATATTGTAGTTTGCCGGTAAGATCATATACCATGATCTTACCCGCATTGTTTTCAACAGCATAAACTTCTGTTCTGATCTGCCCATGTGAAATGTATGCCCGGAAAATATCCGCCGTTATTTCCGGATCAGGAATACTGGTCAGGTTTTTAAAAAGAGAGAAGGAGAATCTGTTATTGTATTCCCCTGCGGTAAGGGATACCTTGTATTCACCCGATGGAATCATGTTAATATTGGCTCCGGTGAGTGCATCACGGAAATATATTCTGGTATCCGGCGGTACATTTCCGTTATCGAGCAGCCTGAATCGTACCTCTCCATCCCTGTAAATATTCAGTCCCAGTGGGATAGTAAGCAGTGTGTCGTGTTGTTCCGGCAGCGCGTTAATAGAGAGTTTCTGGCCGTCTGCCAGCACAGAGTAAAAGTTTGTCACCATCATATCTGTGTTATACAGCTTCAGTGCATCATACATGCTGTCAAACGTACTGTCGGCTGAGTTGTCAAAATATATCACCAGCGGGTCGTATGAGGTTGTGTCATCAGTAAATCCGGCTGTTGCTCTTATAATATCCCTTGTTTCTGTATGAGCAGATTTTAGAAAGATGTGGGTCTGATCAGTGATTCTGACGCTGTTGGTGACTCCCAGAGTGCCAGTAACCGGGTAGGTTCCGTTAGTTACATGCACCAGGAATGCCTGCATGGAAGGAATGATGTTTGTGGCTTGCCCATCATCGCTCGAAAGACCACCTACATAGCTGCTGTATGTGCCACCATACTGATCTGACGTGCTGGCCCTGAAGTAATAGATCGCATCATCAATGTTGGTCTTTGTCCAACCGCCCGCATTCCAGTCGATAGGAGAAGGATAGGGATTACCCACCAGACTGAAGCCTTTGGTGTACTCCCGGTTGTGGTTATACAAGGTTACCGATAAGTTACCGTTGTTAACTACTCCTTTTACATCTACGGTTTTTGGGGATGTAGATTCACCAAAATTGGCAGCATAGCCTTCAAGTGGGTTCAGAATACCCGAGCCTGTGACATAGCTTACCCACCCGGAATAGATACTGTTTTCATCATACCGGTAGAACAGGGGGAAGCCGTAGGTGAGGTTCACCTCATCTATATCGCCTAATTCACTTACTGTGGCACTCTGGAACGGTGAACTGAAATACTTGTATCCAAACCCTATGGGGAGGTAACGCTGCATTGTAACACTTCCTGTAACCGATCCGGCGCCCGAACCGTCAATAAGGGCTGTGCCGGAGGCTGTTGAGAGCAGTGTCAGGTTGCCGCCCGAGGCCAGGCTGCCGGCAGTAACTCTTACTATCCCGCTTACATTCAGCGGACCCAGTAGAGTGACGCCGGCATTGTTGCTTATGATCAACCCGTTAATAACGTTGCCGTCAAAGACTCCGGCGCCGATTGACTGCGCAGCAGTTCCGTTCAATTCAACTGTTCCTCCGGCAGCATTTAATGTACCGCTGCTGGTAATGGTACCTGAGATCCGGATAGTGTTGCCGTTAACTGTGAGCGAGGCGCCACTATCAACTGATAAATTGCTGACAGTTGCTGCGGTCCCGCCACTGAGGACCGGCTTATTCAGCACATCAAGGATAGTAACCGAGTTGAGCGCTCCCGGTACTGCGCCGCACGACCAGTTAGCAGGGTTATTCCAGTCAGTGCCTGATGCTCCTGTCCAGGCATAATGGGAGATGATTGATATCGGGCTGGTGGCAATAACAATGCCGCATCCCCCTGCCGCGGCTATTGTATTTGTCACGGTATAATTACCGGGTATACTTGCTGCCAGGTTCACCTGCCCGGTGGAAGCGCTGACAAATACCAGACCTGCCGTTGATGAAAATACTCCTGCCACACCTCCGTCGCTGAAAACGGGCATCGGGTTTGCCACATTGGGGCAATAGGGTGTCCCGGTATAGCTGAATGTTGCCACTGGCGGAACTGATACTATAACGGCAATAGACCTTGGAACGCTTGCTCCGCAGCTGTTTATGGCTGTTACGTTCAGGCTTCCCGATGTGGCAGATGATGAAAAGTCAACTATTACGCTGTTCCCCGTTCCTGTTATGACAGCTCCTGATCCTATTGTGTAAGTCCAGTTATACGTGATAGCCTGCGGGTCGTTTGGTACAGTGTATATTACTCCTGTCTCTCCCTGGCACACGATGGCGCTGCTTGCTGTGAAAGCGCCCGGCTGAGTGGGGGTGCTGCTCCAGGATATGATCCTTGTATCAAATGTATTCGAGCATCCGTTGGTCCCCGTAAGAGTCAGTCTTGCCGTGGTTGAGCCTGAAGGTGTTGACGGGGTAAATGTGGCCAGAGCTGGATCGGGGTTCTGTGTCCAGGTTCCGCCTGCTCCGCTCCAGGTGGGTATGCCGCTGTATGAACCGCCCGCCGTAGCGCCGGTCATCGAAATAGGAGAAACACCCGTGCACATAGCATTAACATCTGGCCCGGCATCGGCAACAGGCGCCTGAAAAACGGTAACTATGGCATTGGCTGAGCCGGAGCATCCCCGGTTATCGGTCACGGTATATGTAAGATCGTACGCGCCACCCATACCACTGTTAAATAAAGGATTTGGAATAGTGGTTGATGATAACGATCCGGCGCCTGTTCCTGTCCATGAATGGGTGTATGGCGTTGTGCCTCCTGACGGTGTAGCTATAATGGAAACCGGGGTGCCGCTGCATGTTGACGGATTTGCAGGATTGATGGTGGCAGTAGGAGGCTGGTATGTGGTAATGCTAAAACTGGGTGACTGAGCGCCGGTGGCACAACCATTTGTTCCGGCCACTCTCAGGATACCGTTAGCGGCCCCGGGCAGAAAATCAACCGTAACACTGTTACCTGAACCGTTTATGACAGCTCCTGTACCGGAATATGTCCATATATAGCTTGTAGCATTGGTTACCGGGCTTACCGTATAGGTATAGCCTGTCCCGCCCTGGCATACCTGGCTGTTGCCGGAAATATTGCCTGCGGCGCCAGGTGTGGACAATGTGCTTACGGCAACATTTAATGTGGATGGCACGCCGTTGCCGCAACCATTAACACCATAAACGGTTATGCTGGTGGTACCGGCATTAGGGAACGTTATTTCTCTTGTTGTGCCTGAACCTGCTATAGTAGCACCATTGTTAGCAGACCAGGTATAGCTCGTTGCATTGGGTATGGCCCCAATGGTGTATGTTCTTTTCACATTACGGCAAACAGACACCTCACCGCTGATAGCTCCTGCCGCATCCGGCAACGGGTTAACCGTAACAGCAATGGCATTGCTGGTAGCAGAGCATCCGCCTGAGTTGGTGCCGATTACATCAACCGATTGAACACCAGGAAGAAGAGAGGATGTTGCATATGTTCTGCCGGCCCCGTTCTGTACGGTTACGCCGTTTACCCTGAAGTTGTAACTTGCTAACCCCGCGTTGGCTGTAAATGTGATCAGCGTACCCTCGCATATAGCCCCTGACCCCGACCGGGATAATGAAACAACAGGCACGGGATTTACATTAACGGTAGCTGTTGTGTTTCCTGTAACTGTTCCCGGTACCCCACTGGCCGTTATGCCGGTTATTGTGTATACAGTTGTTACTGAAGGGCTCACGTTTATATTGTATGATGACGCATTTATGGCCGGTGTTATATAGGGAGTGGCCCCTGCAGTATAAGTAAGCACATAAGGCATTTCGCCTGTAAAAGCGACTGTAATTGTAGTGGACAACCCACTGCAGAGATTTACTGTGGTAGCACTTGTTATGGTGGCTGTGCCGGTGGCCACAGGTGTTACAGAAGCCAGGGTAAAAAATGTATAGTTGTCATAATTAACCGGTGATGTAGTAGTAATTATTCCGGATGTTGATGTTCCGGTCACGGTTACAGCTGTTCCCACAATTTCCCATTCATTGTCACCGGCATTCCAACCCACAACCCTGAGGTTTGACAGATCAGCCAGCGAGCTGGCAACGTCGCTCGATCCGTCAAGGGTTATCCTGATGACCGATGCTCCTCCTGCGGGCGCTTCAATATTCCAGTATTCCGAATGGCTTACCGTTGCTATCGGGCTTTCAAAGCTCTCGGTATTATAGCCTGCAAGCGTTGCATTTGTGTAATAGTACCCTGCTCTCCAGTCATTAATGCCTGAAGGCCCGGTTACGGTCTGCAATGTTATTGGTCCGTGATTTTTTGTTGCACCCCCGAGGCTGCCCACAGGAAATGTAAAGCTGTTGCCATTCATCATTTCTTTGGTGAGCGTTCCGTTCACAAATGACGCCGATGATCCGGCAGCAGGCAATACGACAGCGCCGTAATTGATCCTGAAAAGACTTCCGGGAGCTACGTTGATAAGTCCGTTGACAAGCTTAAGCTCCCTGTCAACTTCCACATCGTTCAGAATTGTCACACCGTTCACATTGTTGACCTCCAGGTTATTCAGCGCATTACTATTCAAAAATGAGCCGGTGATGGTTTGAGGCAGTGTTCCGATAAATGCCAGCCTAGCATCGGCTCCGCTACCGGCCTCAAACAAGCCTGATGTACGGGTTAAATCGCCTTTAATGCTTATTTTACGGTTATGGTAGTTTATCACATTCAAACCCGCACCGCCTGAAATAGTGAGATTGCCATTGAGAGTGAAGTTGTTATTCGGAAGCCTTCTTTCACCTGTTCCCGATAATCTCAGGTGGTTGACCAAAGTAATATTTCCCAGGATTTCATAACCCGTTGTGCCGCCAAATTCGAGTGTACCACCTGCCGGTGAGAAAAATTCATCATACACCGCTGCGGGAATTTCGCCCCTTTCGAGATAAATGGTCCCTGAGCCGGAAACGATTCCCAGCCTGTGTCCGGATGTGGAATACAAATTAAGGGTTCCGTAAATTTCTGTCATATAACCGGCGATATTGTTTACAGTAATATCAACGGTGTGCGGAGCGTTTATCTTTACTATGGCACCGTTCGGGCCTCCGCTTATATTCGGATTCCATATCGTACCGGTGGTCCAGTTGCCATCGTTATTTGTTTCATATCGCGAAACGAAATCGGGAATTGCGCCGTTAAGTCCGTTATCTCCCGCACCGGCTGTATAGTCGCCGCTAATTTGGTCATCGTTCGTATTAGCGAAGCGAAAAACAAGTTGTTTATTGGTTTCATCAAAATCGGTCTTGGGAAACTTCAGCCACGTTCCGGCTCCGCCGGTCAGCAGACTTGCCGTATGATAATCTGCAACAGTATAAGGGGCGGTAACCTTAACATCAGTGTCAGTATAATACATCCTTGCAACAGCAGAAAAGCCAGTTATCCCTTCGGCATTCAGCGTCCAGTAATACAGAAGGGCATTATCCTTATCAATGATCTGGACGCCACTTTCAGTATCCTCCATTATGCTTGGGTGGATCTCGTTTGCAGGTTTAACGGTAATGCTGCCGGTGCTGTTACCATTGGCAGAGACGGTAAGAGTTACCGGAGTATATTTGTCGTTCGAACCTATCGGAAAAGTGAATATCGGAGAGCTGCCTGAACGGAATATCTTTCTCAGTCCATTATCTGTAAATGAGGTATTGGTTTCAATCATATTTGTAACGGAGAACGGAGATGACTGCTCTATAACTGCATCCAGGCCTATTTCAAACAGGTTCTTGCCTATATTCAGCACGCCTGCCTGCATTTTTAACGACCGGCTGATGGTAAACTGATTGCCAACCGGGATGCTTACCCCGTTAGGATTGTTAATAGTCAGTTTCCCAAAGGTTCCGTTACCGGTAAGTACCTGGGCTATATCGCCATTCATAACTATTCCGTCGCCCGCGCCGTTGTTAATATGCGTTGCATTGTTCAGCATATTGCCCTTTACGATGATTGTATTACCGTTATCGGAAAAGGTTCCGTTGAGCAGTGAGAGAGCATTAGAGATAAGCAATGGAGTATTTCCGGTATTGAGCATGAGGTTACCGGACATTGTTTTATCAAGATTGTAGAAATTAACCACTGTACCCCCTCCGTTTACAGTTTGTGGGCCGTTGCTGCTAAAAAATGTGGTATTGCCTCTGGGAATGAATGTTCCTGTGGCAGTCATGTCTCCGTTAAGCGTCAGGTCAAGGCCATTGGCATCGAACGTGGTACCGGCATCTATCTGCAGTAAGCCGGTAATAACCGCCGTGACTACATCAAGCCTGGCAATAACTTTTGGTGTTAGTGTGGCGGAATTGTTAATTCTCAGCCTTGGCAACGGCTTGCCTGCAAATATGCCTATTGTCTGGGATGCGGGAGTTGACGAATGGCCAATGTGTATATTGGCTGCTTCGCCAATATTGAAGCTTGCCGGATCGAAATAGAAGGCTGAGATGGTAGGGTTTGTCTGTGACCGGGCAATGTACAGGTCGCCGCCCGTCATGGTAAACGAACTACCTGGATTAAGAATTTCAAATACCCCACGGTTGCCAATCGGGGCGGCGCCGCTACCGGCAATTACCGTGCCGCCTGTCTGATGGTACCTGAGGATGCCCACATCGGAAGTGGGGCTGCGGCGTATCTGTCCGCCAACGGTCAACGTTCCGCCCGTAACCTGTATGGTTGCATTGCCCGAGACAGAGTACTCGATGGGGTTATTGCCGCCGCCCATGTTCACATTACCGCCGCTTAGCAGCAGAAGCCCATCCAGCGCTATACCTGAGCCACCGTTAGCATTTGCCGTACCCAAGCGCATTTCAAGACCTGATGTTGAAGGAATAGCAAAATGATCGTTTCCCGTTGTAAGGTTTATACTGACATCTTCATTAACAATGAACAATCCGTTCTGAAGCTCAAGGGCTTTGGGTAGGCCGGCACCGGAAGTAGGGCCGTTAAGGTTAAAAGTGGCATTGAATTGAGCGGAAGTTGCCAGACTATTGCCTTTATTGATAATAAGCCTGTATAAATTAGGTATTGTACCGTTGGTACGATTATACGTCATATTGTCGCTTCCGTCAAGGTAAAGGTTTATCCTTTGCCTGATATTTTGTGATTGGGCAAGGTTTAAAACAGATCCTGCTGAAGTTTGAATTATATTTCCATAAATATGCAGTTCATGGTCTAACACTGTCCCGGTTGTTGCGGCATCCCTCACCCCTACAGTAGCGTTTCCATTTCTTATCAGCATATCTCCGTGTACTGTAACCTTTCTTGCCGTTCCCGAATTCCGAAAGTCAATCTGCGCGCCTCCGCCGGATGTTCCTACCTCAAACATTAACAGATTACGTCCTGCATTAATATTACCTGTGACTCCGTTGGGCAGGAGGAGATTAACATTACCGATTAACTCCACATTACCGGTTGTATTGATGTCATTGGCAAAAGTAAAGTCGTGGTTATTGGCCCCCCAGTTATCATTTGCTATATAAATATTTGGCAGCAGCGCGGGAGTATTGCTTATTACCCTGCCGTTTATAAAGTTTTCATATATTACATACGAGGAATCCTGACGGGCAAAATCACCGATGTCCATGATTGTGTAATCAGGGTCTGATCCCCGGTTCCAGAATAGACCTTCACCCTTTACCAGCTTGGCTCTGAGTATGCCGTTATCTCCGTCACGTCCGTTTATTGCCAACGTCGGCCTGAACTGGAAGCTGGACCGATAAGCCCTGGGAACGGGATTACCGCCTGCATCAGTCATTTTTGTAAAGACCACTTCGGCTACCTGCCTTGTATCAGTAACCCAAATGCCATGTGGCTGTCCCCTCAGGCCGGCAACTCTGTTCATATCACTCCAGGGAATCCATCCGATCACAGCAACATCTCCTTCGCCGGGAACTGTGGTCGCTGCCGGCTGCCGGCTGTCATGAGGCTCATAAGTCGTATTCAGGATATCGCTTCGGGTCCATGAATCCGCAATATTCCACCTGGCTTCCTGTGCATAGTCTCGGGAGTAATAGATTAATACGCTGCCGGTGAACCTGTTGGTCACACCGGCGCTATAATTTGCATTTTCAAGCGTTATTCCGGCAGATGACGGAGAAAACAGTGCATTAACACTAGTTCCATTAATGGTTATAGCCCGCGAATTGGCATCAATAAAACCTCTGAAAATATCATTGCCGTTTTCATACTGGCGCGTATAAGGAATTTCATCCAACACCTTACCAGGCACATAATTTGTCTCATTTGTAAACGTGGACAGGTCAACATTGGCAACACCGATTTGCCTGCGGTAATAAAAACGATAAGCAACTGTTGGTAGCGTTGTAAACCCTGAATGAGACACGCGCCAGTAATGCTGCAGAACTTCTCCGCCTGTCTGGCTGGTTGTCGGCAATGCCCCCATTACCGGGCGAATGGTAATATAGCCGGGCGACGAGTAGTTATTAATTACCATCTGAGCCGGTCTGAAATATAGCGTGGTACCGCTGTTTGGCGTGAAGCCGAGAGGAAACGTCAACGGACCGAAATTATTTAGGATATTGTTCTCATTTTCAGTCTGCGAGTTTGCAGCAATCCTCAGCGTTAATCCGCCGTCGCTGGCCTTGCCATCGGTATAGATCATGGAACTACCGGAACGCCCGCTGTTTAAAACGCTCAGGTAGCTTGTTGTCGGGATATTCTGAAATATGCCAGGCTCCATATTCCACAAGTTATCAACCTTAAGGTTGTAGCCTTTAAGATAGATAAGGCCCTTCACATATTCCATACGCTCAATGTAAACATCGCTCGTAAGTGTAAGAACCGACGGTGGTGTAACATTTACCTGCACGTTTCCGAACACAGCGTTTAAGCCGGTGGAAAGGGTAAGATCCGGGTTTTCGACAAGCTGGATTTGCGCCTGGCTGGGTGTAATACCCGGATACCAGGTACCCATACGGTCATTATTGGTTATGGCACCCCATGTGCGTATGGTAAACAGGCTCTGGTTCAAAGTGCCTGATAACACCGAAGCACTGCCGTTCACATCCAGAACAACCGATTCATTGACCCGTTCAGCGACCGATGCAAGCCTTACCTCATAGCCGTTTGTGCGATCAATTACCAGGTGGCCGAACTCCAGAGGATTTGAAGCATCTCCCCGGTACAGCACCTCTGTCATTTCTGTGGCGGCTGTTTTAATAAAGTATGTTGTATTTCTTACTGTAGGCTGGCTGCCAATAGCATCATAAGGCGGTGTTCCTCCGCTTATGGGAATATATTGCGATCCGCTTTCAATGAAAAATGAGCCACCGATGTATACATCGTTTGTACCCGGAATAAAGTCAATAGCCGGGTATGAAGCGCCGCCCGATTCTTTTCCCCATATCCTGAAATCGTTGAGCACCTTAAGGGGTTGTGCGGGCACATCGATATCCGCAGGCCCGATATCATCAGCTGCGGAGAGGGTAAACTGCCGTGCTGTTGTAGTGGTATTTCTCAGCTGAAAATTCCAGAATGGCGCTGTTGAAGTAATCTGGAAATCGCGTGCAGATTGTGTTTCGGCGATCACTGTACCGCCGGTAACCTTTATGTTTTCCGGAGCTGAGTTAATGAGTATGCCGCCGTTTGCAGATGATGTATTGACCTTCAGGGTTCCGCCGCCCATGTTGAAAACGCTGGACGAGTAAGGGAGCGAAAAGACATAATAATCGGTGCTTGTGGAACCCCCGAGGACGTTGACCGTACCTCCTGCCTGAACATATCCGCCGTATGTGCTTGTTCCCTCTCCCGTTGTCCTGATCTGGTTGGCATTGATTGTACCTCCTTCAACGCTCAGTATTCCGTTTTCGTGAAAGGTGATGCCGCTGGGTATTCGCGCTTCAAGTAATCCGTTGGTTATTCTTACCTTACCATAAACAACAATAGACGTACCGCTATTCTTTCGGACTATACCCCGGTCGATCCAGAGCTGTGCTTTTTCTGAAACATTATAGTTACTACCCAGGGTAAGCAATGGTATTTCAATGCTGTTGCCTATCCTTACCGTGCCCCTTATAAGGCCGAGGGCATTGTTGTTCGTGGTTAGCTGCGCAATTGTGCCGTGCCCTTCATTGGCATACCCAAACAGGTTGAAATTATCCGTGCTGGCGGCATCAATATTCAGCACATAAGTAAAATCGGTTCCTTTATCAATTTCTATGCGATAAAAATTGGTAAGACCCCGGCATATAATGCTTTGGTTCTTATTTTCACTTAAAAAATTAACATCAACTATACCATCGGTAGCTTCGCTGGCGTAATTGGCGGCCGTACGGTTGGTAAAGCGCACCTCTCCGTTGTTTGTAAAATCGCCATATAAATCTAACTGGTGCCGTGCATTAGCAGTACCGGTAGCAATTCTTCCCGCTGTTTCTACCGTAACATTACCATACACCTTTATGTTGCGAGGGGTAGCAGCTGAGTTGTTATTAATGCTGAAAATACCGTTAACCAGGGATAGACTTCCGTTTATAACATAATCGGCCAGCAGGGTGAGCGTGTTCTCTGCGTTCATATTTACCTCCACGGCAAAAAAGGTACGTGCCACATTAAGGTTTCGCGTGGTTCCGTAATATTCAACCGTACCTTCTCCCTGCCCTGGTGTTATAAAATCAGTAACATCGCCGGCAGGAAAATTATCGCCGGCAAGGCGTATGCGTCCCGTTCCGGATATTGTAATAAATGAATGCCCGGTAGTTGTGCCGAGGTCGAGTGTTCCGATAACAGTAAGGCTTTTGTTGGTTTTATTGTTTGCCGGCACTATAACCGTTCGCCCCGAAAGAACTATAACCTCGTCATAAGCATAAGTCGGGGATGTTGAAGGCGTGTATGAATTGGGGTTCAGCCATTGCGTGCCGGAAGGATCGAGGGTCCAGGTACTGACTTCATCCCAGCTACCGCTTTCATAGGAATAAAAAATGTGTTTTTCAGGCTCGCTCTCGCTGCCTGTCCATGTTGCATCCAGTGTAGTGGCCGCCGTTGCTCTCAGCGGGTTATCGCCTGCAGCCCCGGCGCCGCCCGGCATTCCCCAGTTGCCTGTGGAGGGCTTATAAACAATTTCGTACAAGCTTGCCGTTCCGCCTGCCGGTATATCGGAAGGGATATATTGAAAGCTGATATTGGCCAGCACCGAGCCGCTGATGCCGGTTGTTGAAGTGATCCAGTGCCGGTTAAGCGGGTGGGTTCCGGAAACTCCGGGTGCGGCAGAGGCGCTTGCTTGTACCCGCACAGTTGAAGATGGTGCGATGGCGGTAGCCGTGAATCCGGATATCTGAACAGGCGTATAGGCCGTACCTGTTCCAATGGGCAGGGTAAGGACAAAGTCGCCGTTGACATTCCCCTGCTTAATAAGGCTACCGCTACCGTCACACACGATCATGTGAGTATTGTTGAAGGACGCCGGAGTGGTAATGGTGGCTCCGCTGGCGAGAGTAAGGTTGCTAGATCCGGATCCAAGACTGAGGTTTCCGTTAAAGAGATTTAAAATGCCTCTAACAGTGGTGTTGCCCTGAATAGTCTTGGTGTTACCTCCGCCAATGGTAAGGTTATTATAAGTTACTCCAGCTACGGTTTGCGCCCCGGCTCCATTGTAATTGACCGTGCCGGTGCCACAGGTGAATACGCCGGTAAGCAGGTTATTTCCCGCAATATTCAGGGTTCCTGCGCCAAAAGTAAGCGCGCCCGCACCCGTAAGATTTCCTGTCAAATTAATAACCTGACCTGCTCCTGCCAGAGTGCCCGCCGTTATTGTCAGTACTCCGCCTACACTCAGGGTTCCAGGAATAGTCAGGGTTCGACCGGCACAGTTTAAGATGAAGTCACTGAATGACTGTCCTAGTCCTGAAGGGGTGCCTCCTGTATATCCTGTTATTGTGCATTTTGAACCAGAATTCCATGTAGAGGCAGGAATAGTTCCATTATTTTGTGCATGAGTATATGTTCCATTAAAACTAACAGTTCCGGTAGTGGTAATTATGCCTGCATTATTTACATTGCCTGCCACACCGACTACCATATCAGGATTAGCGGCACCATTGGCAATTGTCAGTGTAACTCCCCCGTTAATTGTAAGCGTACCGTTTACGGTTAAATCATCGGCAGAAACACTGGCCGTAATGGTAACAGGATATAGGGGCTGAACTAAGATGCCAATAGAATTGGCAGCAGTTGGTGTATAGGCTGCTGCCGTCCAGATAACATTATCAGGAGACGTTTCCCACGTGGAGGCCGCATTCCAGTTGCCAGTGGCCCTGCTACGGAAATACAGAGGAGGCACTGTGAAATTCCATGTTGTTGTATTGTTGATTCCTGCATACATATTACCTGCCATGTCCCTGATAGCAGTATTTGATATTTGTACGTAGTAACTTGCATTGGCTGTGAAGGTCGCGGTAGGATTTATTGTAACCGTATTATTTGAATAACTTATGCGGGCATCATTATAAGGAATTGACTCAAAAACAGTACCTGCGGAATTATATATAATTATATTTCCAGATGTACCCGCCCTAACATTTTCGCTAAAGGTTATTATTAAATTATCATTTATCCCTACGGTTAGGGAGTTATCGGCAGGGCTAAATAAAGATACTGATGGGGCTATGTTGTCAGCTGTATAGGTTATCTTTATCTGGCCTCCTGCTCCTGAACCACCTATTGTACCGGCTCTTCTTGAGCCGCTACCACCGCCTCCATACTGATGGCCATCATATCCGTTTTGGCCAGCGATATCATGTCCTTCAGCCCCATCTCCTCCATCTGATGCCGTACCTTTACCTGCTATTTGATAATTTGCATCTCCGCCTGCGCCAGTACTGCCGGCACCGCCACCGCCACCGCCAGTACCAGTTGCAGAATTTCCGTTTCCCCCGTTTCCCCCTGCGTAATATACCTCACCTGTTGATGCGGCAGCAGATCCTCCTGCGCCACCCGTGTTTGCATCGTCTACACCACCTTTACCTCCTGCAGCAACAACTGCTGAAGCACCGAAAAAAGAGTTTTCTCCATCCGTACTTCCTCCACCTCCGGCCCCTACAACAATATTATATAAATTGCCCGGCACAACGTTTACAACACTTCTGGCATAGGCTCCACCGCCACCGCCACCACCTCTTCCGTTAGTTGCTTGGCTACTCCCACCACCGCCGCCACCCCAACATTCGACGGTAATGGATGTTACGCCTGCAGGAACAGTAAATGTGTGTGGTCCCGGAGTATCATATGTGATCTGAGTCTGTCCGTACCCATTAATAGCAAAAAGCGACAGTATCACAATGGTTGTGACATGCCGCAGCAGTCTCGTTATATGGGTATGGTCATAATACATTCAGTGCTTCTGTCATTTGAGGATCAGCTCCGCCTCAGCGTATTTCTGTGGCTTGACATCGGAGGGAGCCGAGAAAGTGATACGCAGTTTTCCACTATGAAGATCCACTGCCTCCGTGTTGATAAGCGGGAGAGACATCTCCCTCCTGTTATTTGGTGTGTATACTGCAATACCGTTCACAATACCAACCTGGCTTACCTTGCCGCCTGGGGAGATGTGATCTACCACAATATCTCCGTAAACAGAATAATCTCCTGAACGGTTGAAAGTGAACCCGAGTCTTGGGACAGTGTCCTGTTCAAACCGCAATGACAGGTCAGAAAGGGTGACATTTACCGTCGGCTCTCCGGATCTTATTATCACCGGTATTGTGATTCCGAAGACGGGGATCAGTTTTATTGAAATGGTAGAAGGATCCTGTTGTACGGGTACCGCTTCTCCCTGCGGCTGCTCTTTGGGTATAGCCCTGAAATAGATATGAGACCTGTATTCTCCGGGCTCCAGATCCCTTGTTCTTGTTGCCTGAACTTTAATAGTCTGTACCTCATCAGGATTCAGGGTCACTGATCTGGGAAAGAATCTAAGGTACGGAGTGGCAAACCTTTGGCCTTCGTCAGGATCAGTGATGGTTTCAAAGGTCCCGGCTTCCGTCATCCTAATCTGAACAAAAGAAATTGTATAGGTGGCAGTATCTTTTCCTATGTTTGCCAGACTCAGGTCCATAGATCTTTTATTTGCGTCCAGAACGACACGTCTTGGAGTTATGAGCAGGTCTCCCTGGGCCTTTGCATTAAAAGGAAAAAAGACCTGACTGAGGATCAGGCCTGCACAAAAAAGCCACATCGATAGCTTTGTCATTATATCAGGTTTTAATGTTTCTGTCTGCGGTCAGTTAAACTCAAATGTTATTGTGTAGGTACCCGTGTAAGCGCCCACGGGATTATCATTCAAAGTGCCCACACTAAGAGTGGCACCTACATATACAACCTGGAATCCGTTTGCAAGCATTCCTGCACCCGGTTCTGCCTCCGGAACAGACCTCCAGTCTTCTACCCTCATGGTTCTGGCAGAACCCATATGGGTTATGGTCACCGGTGCCGTAGGCAGTGATATAGTGTAGGCGACTCCCGGATCACCGGTGACATAAAAGCTTGCTGCGCTGTGAGTACCGCTGCCCGGCCAGACACTGCCCATAACAGAGATTGAGCTTTCCGGCGTAAGGATAAGCTTGCCGCCCTGGGGCCCCGGTGAGAATTTACCAAAGCTCAGCTGGGTAGTCTCTGTGGCAGCCAGCGTTGAAACAACCTCGGCGGTTATATGACCTGTTACCGTCGACGCTGACTGTGCCTCCGCCACTAAGGCAGAGGTACAGAATAGACAAAATAGGCTTATAGATTTAAGTCCGAGCCTTTTCATTCCGTGTAAGACAGGCTATAAACTATTACTAGTTGTAATTTACGGTCACCGGAAAATTCGCAGAGTTATATACACCTGGTGCCTGGTTTGCGGCCACTGAAAGCGTTGCGCCAACAGTAAATGCTGCAGCTCCCCCGACGAGAGCAGGAGTGGCACCAAGATTATGGTTGAATCCGGTAACTGCCATTGTGTTAGCACCAAGGATCAGCGTGACGGTCCCGTCTAAAGGCAAGGTAATACCAAAAGCCCTGGTACCCTCTCCGGCAACAGTAAATGACGCAGGAGTGCCGGCAGCAGGAGGAACAAGAGCCACTCCTGTGGGTGTCCTGACGCCAGTCGTAGCTAAAACTACGGTACCGGCAGTACCTGTTACTGCAATATTACCAAAATTCATGTCGCTTACCTTGGTCAGAGTAAGTGGCCCGATAATGGTTGCCGTTGCGGTTGTCTGCACGGTATTAGCCTGAGAAAACACGCTTGCAGTAAATGCAACCAGAATAATTGAGAATGCAATGATCTTTTTCATTTTAGATAATTTTGAGGTTTGTTAATTTCTATTCGCTATGGTTTATGTTATCTGTAAACTGAATAAATGGCATATTTCGTATGCGATCCTTTAATTAATTTAGTACTACTTGGTCAATTCCGCTTTGACCTGTTATACTGACACAACCCGTAATAGTTGCACAGTCTTTATATAACGTAAAATTAAACGGATGAAACGGGCTTTTTATTTAGATAAAGCCAAGAAATGAACAATGCTTTTTACTTTTCAACAGTATCAGAAACTGCTGCTGGCGTCCCAGCAATGAGTACAGAGCTTATTCTTTGGTAGGCCGATAGCCTTCACCAGATCGTCAAGTCGCTGATAAATAAGCGTATCCATCCCCAATGAAGCAGAAATCTCCTTTACCATCAAAGCATACTTTTCTGAGTCGGGATCGAGATAATCTTCAATGTTCTTCTCTTCACCTTCGATCTTAAAAATGGCCTTTCGTGCCGCAAGCTCAAGCGTGGAGCGCGCCTGTGAGAAATTCAGGAACGGACAGGGGAAGAGCAGCGGCGGGCAGGCTATTCTCATGTGCAGCTCCGCGGCACCGGCCTCCCGAAGGTCTTTGGTGTTGTCACGAAGCTGCGTTCCTCTGACAATACTGTCGTCAAGGAAGACTATGCGCTTGCCTTTGGTCACCTTTTTGTTCGGAATAAGCTTCATACGCGCTATGAGTTCGCGCTGTATCTGCCTTTGTGGCATGAAGCTCCTCGGCCACGTGGGTGTGTACTTCGAAAAAGAACTCATATAAGCAAGATGCTTTTCATTGGCATACCCGAGGGCATGCCCTACGCCGGAGTCTGGCACACCACAGACGAAATCAGCATCAACATCATCACGACGGGCAAGCGCAGCACCGCAACGGTAACGTACCTGTTCTACATTTTTACCTTCATAGTCAGAGGTGGGAAAACCGTAATAAACCCATAGGAAGGCGCAGACCTGCATCTTCTTTGCGGGCGCCTTGAGCCGGGTGTAACCGTCAGAACGGATATGCACAATCTCACCCGGACCAAGATAATATTCCGTTTCAAACCCGGTGTTGGGGAAAGAACATGTCTCAGAAGCCACCGCACGGGCCCCGTCACACCTTCCAATAATAACCGGCGTACGGCCATTCTTGTCACGGGCAGCAATGATACCGTCAGGAGTGAGCAGCAACAATGAGCATGACCCATGTACTTTCTCAAATACATCAGTAATGCCTTCAACAAAAGAATCGCCTTCACAGATAATGTTGGCAACCATCTCCGTCGGATTAATGTTACCCATGAAGTTTTCTGTGAAGTGCTTCTTCCGCGCCAGCAAAAACTCAGCCAGCTCATTTATGTTGACTATCCGTGAGACTGTGACAAGCGCAAACGGACCAAGATGTGAGTTAAACAAAATAGGCTGCGGATCAGTATCACTGATTACTCCCATGCCACTGTTGCCCTTAAAGTCTTTTAACTCCGCCTCAAACTTATTTCTAAAGTACTCATTCTCCAGATTATGTATGCTCCTTCTAAAACCAACCTCCGGATCATAAAAAACCATTCCGGCTCGCTTGGTTCCAAGGTGTGAATGATAATCCGTACCGTAAAACACATTTTCAACACAACTACTTTCAGAGACTGATCCGAAAAATCCACTCATAACCGATGAATAATATCCGTGTTTTTATTCCAAAAAATCAAGGCGAAGATAATCAAACAGAGGAAAATCTTGTTGTACTATAATAATTACTAATTTTGTATCGGATAAAACAACAAACAAATGGAAAATCAGGAAAAATATCAAGCTGAACACGTTGAGCATAAAAAGGGTGCTCCGATTGTCATGATTGTGTCAACCATTATCTTGACGCTTGGCTTAATAGCACTTGTCATACTCTTTTACAACCAGAAAAGCAAGATGGTTGAGATGGAACAGGTGCTCACCGAAGAGAAAGACTCTTTGGCAAGCGAGCTTCGCATGATGATGTACGGATATGACACCCTCAAGACAAGCAATGACACTCTCTCCGCTGAGATGACGCGCGAACGCAACAAGATACAGAAGCTTCTCGAAGTAAATGCCTCAAATGCCCAGCTTATCAGGAAGTATAAGGCTGAGATAAGCACTATGCGCGATATAATGAAGAGCTATATTGTACAGATAGATTCTCTCAACACACGAAACATGATACTTACTGCTGAAAACGTTGAGATTAAACAGCAGATGACTACCGTGCAGGATGCCAATGTTGAACTTGAAAAGACAAAGGATGAGCTGACGTCAAAAGTATCTGTAGCTGCGGTGATACAGGCCAAAGATGTTGTGGCCGCAGCACTCAATAAGAAGCGTAAGGAGACAGGTGACCTGAGGAACCTTGACAAGGTCAGGGTATGCTTCACACTCAGGGAAAACCCCATAGCCGCAGCCGGCAATAAGATCGTCTACCTGAGGGTTGTGCGTCCTGACCAGCTTGTAATCACACCGTCACCAGACAATCTCTTCCAGGTGAAAGGCGAACAGCTGATATTCTCAGCCAACAGGGCTGTTGATTATGCAAACAGTGACATTGAAATGTGTATCTTCCTTGACAATACAGGCGACTTTATCCCCGGTACATATAGCGTGGAGCTCTATCTCGACGGCGAGAAGATTGGGGCAGGTTCATTTGCGCTCAAGGGCAGAGGCTGATCATAACTCCGTAAGGAGCTCGGCAATAATATTGTCAGATATCATCTTACCCTGGTCTGTTAAGGCCAGGGTATTTTTTTCGCGCCTCATCAGCCCATAGGTTATATACTTGCCGGACAGGTTCACAAGATAATCATGCAGCTCCTTATCATAAAACTTTTCAACATGATCAAGATCAATGCCCCACATGGTTCTAAGTGAGGTCATGACATATTCATTGAAGATCGTAAGCCTGTCAAGCTCCTCTCTTTCAAAAGGTACTTCTCCGCTATTGATTGACTTAATGTATTTTTTCACATCAGAGATGTTCCACTGGCGTGACCTTCTGTCGAAGGAGTGTGCCGATGGGCCTAGTCCCAGGTATGGTACCTGTCTCCAATACGAGGAGTTATGCCTTGAGATAAATCCCTCCCTGGCAAAATTGGAAATCTCATAGTGAATAAATCCGTGCTCGCGACAAACTTTTCCAAGAGTAGTGAACTGATCGCTGCTGTTATCTTCATCAGTCTCCTTTAGCTTCCCCTCCTGCTTCATCTTACCCAGACGAGTGCCTTCTTCTATAGTCAGGTGATATGCAGACAGATGCGTTACGGGAAAGGCGAAGGTCTTTTCCATATCTACCCTCAGCTCTGCCGTGGTCATACCCGGGATACCGTAAATCAGGTCAGCCGACACATTACTGATCCCCTCCCTGAAACAGAGATCAAGAGCCTGTGCCGATTGTTCAGCACTGTGCCTGCGGCCTAGATAGCGAAGCCTTTTATCGTTCCACGATTGCACCCCAAGGCTGATACGGTTGACTCCTATTTTTTTCAGCGAGTGAAAATAGCCTTCAAAAACGTCATCGGGATTAACTTCAAGGGTGATTTCAGCATCATCAGATACTTTGAAACCGGATCGGATTGCTTTAATAATGCTATCAATCCACATAACAGGCAACAGCGAAGGTGTGCCACCGCCAAAGTAAATAGTTCCTACCTCTTCTCCCTCGAGATATCGCAAGCGCAGTGACATTTCTGTGATAAGAGCCTGAACAAGCTCCTCGCTGACAGTGTTATCTGTAATACTGTAGAAATCACAGTAACTACAGAAGGACTTGCAAAATGGTATGTGTATGTAAACGCCAGCCATTGAAAAATATATTAGGTTAAAAATACAAAAGATTTAACATTAGTTTATTATTTTCACGATCTCAAAAATGAGCATGGTATATCTCTTTATAAAACAATATTATAAGAGCATCATCATAGGTATTCTGATACTGTGGCTAAGCCTATCGGGAAGTAAAACCCTTGTACCCGGACGAATGCTAAATATACCATATATTGACAAGATGGGGCACTTTGCAATGTATGCTTTCTTTACGGCAATGCTATTGCTTGACTCATGCCACTGGCATACCCGCCGCAAATTTAATTATCTCATCCTGCTGATACCTCTATTTTTCGGTACGTTGATGGAGATTATGCAAATGACTCTCACCACATCACGTAAGGCTGAAACAGCTGACATGATTGCCAATATCATGGGCATCATGGCCGGAGTGCTTATGGCACATATAGTGATGAACCTGATTGCAAGGTTCAGAGCTTAATGACTGGATTGTTTTTTACCTGATTGACAAGCTGTTCCACTGTTTTTGAGCTGAAGAATTTTTCCAGTCTGACCTTTTCGAGTCTCAGATCATTGTGAAGTATACAAAGACCATCGTCAGGCTTGTCAAAGTTGCACTTCTCCCCTGTTACATAACAGCTGTCAAAGAAATTTCTTCCGTCTATCGCATCTATTATGTCCATCAGGGTAAGAGTTTCCGCAGGAATCAAAAGATAGAATCCTCCATGAGGCCCTTTTGCAGAATGAAGTATCTTTTTCCTTGCCAGTACCTGTAAAATCTTTGCCAGGTAAGGTTGTGGAATTTTAAGCTCTTCGGTAATCTCTTTCAGGCCTACATTTTTCATCTTATCAGGTTTCGATGCAATAAAGATTACCGCCCTGATACCATATTTGCACGTTGCTGACAGCATTTACCCGTTCTTCAATGGGATTTTATCTATACGCCTCTTGTGCCGTCCACCATCAAAAGGCGTATTTAAAAAGGTCTTAATGATCAGAATGGCTTCTTCTTCACTAATGAACCTCCCGGGCAGGGCACAGATATTTGCATCGTTATGAGCTCTGGCAAGCCTGCTTATCTCTTCATTCCAACATACTGCCGATCGTATCTTCGGGTGCTTGTTGCTGGCCATATTGATACCATTACCTGATCCGCATATGGTAATACCATATTCAAAATCACCCTTTTCCACTGCAATAGCAAGAGGGTGCGCAAAATCAGGATAATCAACACTATCTTCGGAAAAGCATCCCAGATCACTAACTTCATACTTATTGGCAGTAAGCCATCGCACCAGCTTCTCTTTAAGCCTGAAACCGGCATGATCTGAGGCAATTATGATTTTTTCCAAATCTGTCTTATAATTTTATACAAATATAATCCTGTAATTGTTAAAAGAAAAGAAAACATAGATAGTTTGCTTTGTTAATAACATGTAACCTTAAATCTGATTCTTTGTTCATTAATAACTCGCCGCCCCCGACCATGTGTCTCTTGTCTTTTTAATGCCAATACAAAACTTTGTTCTTACCTTTTTCGCCAATTATATGAACCATTAGTGAACAGCCTAGTCAATAATTTAAGGGCACTCTTCCCTATTTATAAAGCATACTAACCATTGTTAATTATTTCTTTAATGATCTCTTTTTCAGAAAAGGTATGTTTTTTGATGTGTTGAAAAGGTGTTATTAATCTTTTAACTACCATTTTTGCAAAGGGAATCGTAAATTTATTTGAACCATACTAACAGCATATAATAACCATCATATATTAAAATTTTATAAATCATGTTATAATTATGAGTGTTAATAAGAGTATTATCAAAGATATAAATAGTCTGAAAAGCGATAAAAATGCAATAATACTTGCACACTATTATCAGACACCGGATATACAGGATATAGCTGATTTTATTGGTGACAGTCTGGCACTCTCCCAGCAGGCAGCTGCAACGAAAGCAGACATTATAGTATTTGCAGGTGTGAAATTTATGGCAGAAACTGCAAAGATACTCTCTCCGGAAAAGAAAGTAATCATTCCTGATATTCATGCAGGATGCTCACTTGCAGAGTCATGCAAGAAAGATGACTTTAAAAAATT
This sequence comes from uncultured Rikenella sp., assembly GCA_964418865.1. Lineage (GTDB taxonomy): Bacteria > Bacteroidota > Bacteroidia > Bacteroidales > VadinHA17 > SR-FBR-E99. The sequence continues at coordinate 55,723 of CAYQNT010000001.1, read as the reverse complement.
TATAGATGAAAATCCGGGCAGGACGGTTATCACGTATGTAAATACCAACGCTGATATCAAAGCTCTCAGTGATATAACATGTACATCATCAAATGCAAGGCAGATAGTAGAATCGCTGCCAAAAGATGAAAAGATAATTTTTGGTCCTGACAGGAACCTTGGTAATTATATAAAGAGCCTTACAGGCAGAGATATGTTAGTGTGGAACGGCGCTTGTCATGTACATGAGAAGTTTTCACTTGAAGCCATACTGAAACTAAGGGACGAAAATAGTGGAGCAAAAATAATTGCCCATCCTGAATGTGAAAAACCTGTCAGGCTTGTGGCAGATTACATAGGATCAACCTCAGGTCTGCTCTCTTTTGTGCAAAAAGATAATAGCAATATCTTCATAGTTGCCACTGAACCGGGAATACTATATCAGATGAAAAAGGCAGAACCGGGTAAGACTTTTATTCCTGCCCCGCCGAAAGATTCAACATGCGGATGCAGTGAATGTAATTTCATGAAGCTGATAACACTTGAAAAGATATATAAATCACTTAAATTTGAGGAGCCGGAAGTGGTTGTTGATCCGTTAATAATAGAACGCGCAGCAATACCCATTAAAAGGATGCTTGAAATTTCGGCAAAACTGGGCTTATAAGATGAAAAGATATTTTCTGATCATATTGGTACTTCTTCCTGCTCTGCTTTATGCACAGCAGAGCGGACAGCTGCAGGACGGGTTTCAGCAATTCAAATATCCAAATGGAAATATATCAAGTGAAGGCTATATAAGAAACGGCAAACCTGACGGTTACTGGAAGAGTTACTATGTGACGGGGGTGCTTAAGTCAGAAGGGAAGAGAACAAGCTTTCTGCTTGACAGTATATGGGTGTTTTATGACCAGGCAGGAGATAAAACCGAAAAAATAAGCTATCTCCTTGGCAAAAGAAATGGTTATTATGTAAAGTATCAGAGAGATCCGGTTTATGGATCGTATATATATTCGGAAGAACTTTATGCCGGGGACAAAAAAGAGGGTCTGGCACGAATCTTCTTTCCTGATGGTAAAGTTAAGCAGACCATACCTTATGTGAATGGTAAAAAGGACGGTCTTTCGCGCGAGTATGACCATGACGGAAAAATCATAACACTCCTGGAATACAATAATGACTTCCTTATAAGTCGTGAAAGGATAAACTACACAGATGCCGCCGGCATGAAGCAGGGTGAGTGGCTTGATTTCTATCCGGGAGGTGGAGTAAAAACAGAGAAAAACTACCGTGACGATCAGCTGCATGGCTATTATAAAGAATATGATGAAAGGGGGAAGCTGCTCGTAACTCTCTTGTATGAGAACGGGAAGGTGACTGGTACAAACATTGATACCGGCTCTGAGATTGAAATAAAGAACACTTATGACGAGTCGGGCAGGCTGGTCTATTCTGGTCCTTTCAAGGAGGGCAAGCCCGTAGGTATACACAGGGAATACAACAGTGATGGTACCGTGAAGAATGCGCTGATATATAATGACAATGGAGTTTTGATTTCGGAGGGTATTATTGATGATGAGGGTAACCGTAATGGCCCGTGGAAAGATTTATCTGCCGGTGGAGTGCTGATTGCCGAAGGCGACTATTCATCCAACAGGCGTTCCGGAATCTGGAAATTCTATAACGGCGCAGGCAAGCTTGAGCAGACCGGCGCATACAGCAACGGCCGCATCGATGGTACCTGGCGCTGGTACTATCCCTCCGGTGAGCTCTTGCGTGAAGAGGACTATTACCAGGGAAGGCGCGATGGTAATTATACAGAGTTTTCACGCACAGGTGAGATAATAGCTCAGGGAGCGTATGCTGACGGTGAGAGAAACGGCGATTGGAAGATCAACGCCGGAGATAATATTGAAGAGGGAGCTTATCTTTTAGGTCTTCGTAATGGTCAGTGGAAATCATCGTATCCTGACGGCAAGCTGAGATTCCGCGGAGAATACAAACAAGGTAACCCCAATGGCCATCACATTATCTATTATAACAATGGAAGGCCCAGGGAAGAGATGTATTACAGAAACGGACTGCGCATAAAGACCTGGAAAAAATATAATGAGCTGGGTGAGGTTATACTTACTATCGCCTACAAGGATGATGTAGAGACCAGCATAAACGGTGTTCCGGTAAACCTTCCCGAGAGCAGTGTCAGGCGCATCAAATGATAGTATAAATGAGTGAGCAGTTCAATGTAAGAAAAGAGGTCACTCTAGCGGGAGATGCGGAGCTGGAAAAGCAGCTTCGTCCGCTTCGTTTTGATGATTTCAAAGGACAAAAGCGTATCACCGATAACCTGAATATTTTTGTCACAGCTGCTTTGCAGCGCGGTGAGGCCCTGGACCATGTCCTATTACACGGGCCTCCAGGACTGGGAAAAACCACCCTTGCCTCTATCATCTCCAATGAGATGAATGTGAAGATGAAGGTTACATCAGGACCAGTGCTGGACAAGCCCGGTGATCTGGCCGGATTGCTTACCGGCCTTGATGACGGAGATGTACTGTTTATAGATGAGATACACCGCCTGAGCCCCATCGTTGAAGAATACCTCTATTCGGCAATGGAGGATTATCAGATAGACATAATGATCGATAAGGGGCCGGGTGCGCGTTCCGTTCAGCTAAAGCTCAATCCGTTTACGCTGATAGGTGCCACTACGAGGTCAGGACTGCTGACAAGTCCACTGCGTGCCCGCTTTGGCATCAAGTTCCATCTTGAATATTATGACACGCCTGTACTAAAGGGCATTGTGAAGCGCTCAGCATCAATCATGCATATCAACATTGAAGATAACGCAGCCTCTGAGATAGCATCAAGGAGCCGGGGTACGCCCAGGATTGCCAACGCCCTTCTCCGGAGGATCCGCGATTTTGCACAGGTGAAGGGAACCGGCTCTATAGATATTGAGATCACACGATATTCGCTTGAGGCATTGAATATAGATAAACATGGCCTTGACGAGATGGATAACAAGATACTGCGTACAATTATCGAAAAATTCAGGGGGGGGCCCGTAGGTCTTAATAATATTGCCACTGCAGTAGGTGAAGAGAGCGGAACGATAGAGGAGGTCTACGAACCGTTCCTCATAAAGGAAGGTTATATAAAGCGCACTCCCCGCGGACGCGAAGCAACAGAAATATCATACCGGCACCTGGGTATTGTCAGGGGCAAGGAGGATACACTTTTCTGATGGGTTCTGGGAAAAGAATCAGGAACTTATTTTTTCAAGTCCTTTCTGATCTATAATCCTGATCTTGCGTCCGTTAAGCTCAATGAGCTTGTCACTCTTAAACTCCGAAAGCAATCTTATAACAGATTCCGTAGCGGTACCAACAATGTTTGCCAGCTCTTCACGCGTAAGGGAGATACGAAGATACTTCTGCTCATCAAGACCGAAATCAACCATCAGGCTAATAAGTACTTCAGCAACTCTTTCCCTGACGGTTTTCTGAGCAATGTCAGTGATATATGAGTTGGCTTCTGCCAGTTCATGACAGGTAAGCTTAACCACCTCGAATCCAAATGCGGCGTTAGTCTTTACAAACTGTATCAGCAGCTCTGACGGAATGAAACATACCTGACAGTCTTCGATCACCTTGGCAGAGGTACACGCCGGCTCATTGCTCAGTACAGACCTGTAGGCAATGATATCACCCTTGCGCGCAAAGCGGATGATCTGTTCCTTACCGTCAACGCCGGTTTTGAAGACCTTTATAATACCGGCATTGATACAATAAAAACCACTGATACGGTTTCCTTCATGATAAAGGATGTCGCCCCGCTTGTAACGCCTGAAATCTTTCTCAAAATTAAGCCTGTCAGTCTCATCCCTTGTCAGGAAACGGAATACTGAATTTGATTCAAACGCACATTTATCACAGAATGATATGGTAAAGTCAAGCTGTTTCATACCGCTGAGGGTTAAGAGAGTACAAAGGTGATTATTAATTCATTAATTTCATTAAATTTCAGTTCTAAACTGATTAAGAAACCGTATGTCATTCTCAAAATATAGTCTGAGATCATTTACGCCGTATTTGAGCATTGTTGCTCTTTCAATACCCATACCGAAGGCATAGCCTGTATATTTTTCCGGGTCAATGCCGCATGACTCAAGAACATTAGTATCAACCATTCCGCAGCCCATTAGTTCAAGCCAGCCGGTGTTTTTGCAGACATTACAGCCTTTCCCGCCGCAGATATTACAGCTGATGTCCATCTCAGCCGAGGGCTCTGTAAACGGAAAGAAAGAGGGTCTAAGCCGTATCCTTACATCTTTTCCAAATAGTTCCTTAACGAAATAGAGTAATGTTTGTTTGAGATCAGCAAACGAAACATTTTCTGCAATATACAAACCTTCAACCTGGTGAAATATACAATGTGCACGGGCTGAGACGGCCTCATTACGAAATACCCGTCCTGGCGAGATGGTACGTATGGGTGGCTTTTGCGCCTCCATTACCCTGACCTGCACTGAGGATGTGTGTGTGCGAAGCAGCACGTCATGCGGATCAGATTCGGCACCGGATTTTTTCTCTATGTAAAAGGTATCCTGCATGTCTCTTGCCGGATGATCGCTGGCGAAATTGAGCATTGCGAATACATGATTGTCATCCTCAATCTCAGGTCCTTCGGATATGGTAAAACCAATACGACTGAAGATGTCAATTATCTCATTGCGGACGATGGATATGGGGTGACGTGTTCCCTCACTGAAAGGATAAGCAGGCATGGAGAGGTCTGTAGACGACTGCGCAGTTTCAGCCATGGAAAGCCGCTCCTTGTAGTCATTGTACTTGTCAGTAACAAGCTGTTTCAGATCATTAAGCAGCCGGCCTGTCTCTTTTTTATCCTCAGGAAGAACATCCCTGAAACCATCAAATAAAGTTGATATCTGACCTTTCTTGCTCAGGTAAACCATTCTGAACTGTTCCAGATCATCAGTACCGGCAATCTGAAATTTATCAACCTCTGCTCTTAATGCTGCAATCCTTTCCCTCATCTGGTAATACGGCTTTATTTAAGGATTTTAACCTTAATAATCCGTATCTCCTGCAGGGGCTTGTCTGATGTGTCAGTAGCCGTGGCTGCTATGGCGTCAACTACATCCATGCCCTGAAGCACTTCCCCGAAAACAGTGTATGCACCGTCAAGGAACGGTGTTCCGCCAACGGTCTTGTAAGCCTCTGAATGAGCTAAAGGCATGAGATATGGTCCAGCTGCTTCCATGGCATCATAGGCCTTGAGAATAGCATTCTGCTGTATCTCATCTTCACTGAGAGGTGTCTCTACTGAGGCAGCATCCTTACGCAGATCGCCCAGAGCTTTGTTATAAAAATACTGCCGGCGGTTATATTCTATACGTTGCACTGTGGTGGCAAGAGCTTCATCATCGTAAATCTTCCCCTGAACGATATAGAACTGTGTCCCTGACGAGTTTCTTTCCGGGTTTACGTCGTCACCCATGCGGGCAGCGGCAACGACTCCCCTCTTGTGAAACAACGAATCGTTAATTTCTGCAGGTATAGTATAATCATCCTTTATAAGTGATGTATCCTTTTTGGTTGAACCGTCACCTGTCTGTATCATAAAATCCTTTATAACACGGTGGAAAATGACACCATCATAAAAGCCGCTTTCGGCGAGCTTTATGAAATTATCACGGTGTAACGGTGTAAGGTCAGAGAGAGAGATGACTATATCTCCTGCGGTAGTTTTAATCTCAGCGCGGGCGCCGTTATGGTCGGTGGTTGCGCAGCCTGCAGTCATAAAAGCTACTGCCAGCGGTAGTAAGATGCGTAATGTAGTCCTCATTTTCTTTTAGTTTACGATTGACAAAGATATATATTTGCAGTAAGAGTTAAGCATGAACGATATACGCAAACTTGCGGGTCAGACAGTAATCTATGGCTTCGGAACAGTTGTACCGCGATTTCTGAATTATGCGCTGCTAACGCCGTTCTATACCTATATTTTTGGACGTGAGCAGTATGGCGTAGTGACTGAGCTTTATGCATGGATGGTACTGGCGCTGGTCATTCTCACCTACGGCATGGAGACCGCCTATTTCAGGTTTGCCGGCAAGAAGGCTAAGGCTGGTGATGTGTACGGCACGGCACTGGTTAGTCTCTTTACAACCTCTGCATTGTTCATATTGGCGATATCAGTTTTCATAGAACCGGTAGCGGGGTTCCTTGGCTACGAACAACATCCGGAATATATCACGATGTTTACGTGGATAGTTGCTATTGATGCCTTCTCGGCAATTCCTTTTGCCTGGCTGAGAAATAACAATAAGCCAGGTCTGTTCAGTATAATCAAGATTATTAATGTTTTCGTAACCGTTGTAACGGTCCTTTTCTTTCTTTTAGCAGCACCGGGCCTTGCGGAGAAAGGATATACCTGGATATATAAAGTATACAATCCTGATTTTCAAGTAGGTTATGTTTTTGTTGCCAACCTTACAGGCTCTGCAGTTACCCTGCTCTGTCTTCTGCCATTCATGGTGAAGATAAGACCGGTCTTTGACAAAAAACTCCTGATAAGTATGCTGGCCTATAGCTGGCCCTTATTAGTTGGAGGCATAGCAGGATCACTTAATGAGGTACTTGACAAGATACTTTTACGAAGATTGATTGGGGGAGCAGAGGGGCTGGCAACTGTAGGGCTTTATGGTGCATCCTATAAAGTGGGGGTGCTCATGTCTCTCTTCATACAGATGTACCGCTTTGCTGCAGAACCATTCTTCTTTGAGAAGGCGGGCAACAAGGATGCGAAGGAAACATATGCTGTAACAATGAAATATTTCGTCATAACAGCATTAATTCTTTTCCTGGTAATAAACCTTTATATCGATACGCTTCAGATAATCATCGGACCTATGTTTCGAGAGTCGCTGAAAGTTGTTCCGATAATAAGTATGGGATACGTGCTCTATGGGATATTCATTAACCAGAGCATATGGTACAAAGTGGATGACAAAACCATCTACGGAATGTGGATTACTATAACTGGCGCAGTAGTCACTATTGCTGGAAACCTTATTTTTGTTCCTCTATATGGTTATATTGCAGCAGCCTGGTCCCATGTAGCCTGCTATTCTTCAATGGTTATGATATCATATTTTGTAGGTATGAAGTATTATCCGGTTGATTATGAAATAAAAAGAATAACACTGTATTTAGGTATAGCTATAGGGTTGCTTATTATCTCCGGTATTATTACAGGAGAAAACAAAATAGTAAACATGGTTATTAACACTGTGCTTCTTTTGGTTTTCTTTGCCGAGGTGGAGAAAAAGGATAAATTCTTTACGTTATTTCTCAAAAAGGGACAATGAAGATCAGGATAGTAAACAAATCGCATCACCCATTGCCCGCATATGAGACAGAACATTCCGCAGGCATGGACCTGAGAGCCTTTAACCCGGGGACTGTGACTCTCAAGCCGATGGAGAGAAAAGTTATAGGTACAGGTTTGTTCATTGAGCTGCCTGTTGGCTATGAAGCCCAGGTGAGACCCAGAAGCGGACTGGCGGCAAAACATGGAATTACTGTTTTAAACTCTCCGGGAACTATTGACGCAGACTACCGTGGAGAAATTGGGGTTATACTTATTAATCTGTCAGACAGTGATTTTACTGTTAATGATGGCGATCGTATTGCACAGATGATTATTGCCCGCCATGAAAAGGCGGAGATGATAGAAGTTGAGGCGCTTGATGAAACAAAAAGAGGTTCTGGCGGATTCGGACATTCAGGAAGAAAATGAGAAAAGCAGGTTTATTTATATTTATAGTTCTATTGACGGCAGGCTGCACGCGCAAAGCCGTTATAACGGTCTCTGATAAAGGAAGCCAGGAGAAAAATAATTCCAGATATGATTACCTTCTGGGAGAGGCGCTAAGACAAAAATACGTTGGTGATATCAATGAGGCTGCAAAGATATTTGAGAAGTGTATTGAGACTGACAAAAATAGGGCTGTCCCCTACTTTGAACTTGCACAGATATATTCCGCCGCTGCCATACCGGATAAGTCGCTGAGATATGCATCCACGGCAGCAAGGCTGGAGCCTGAAAATTACTGGTACCAGCTGGCTTGCGGATCGCTTTTTACTCAGTATCAGCAGAAAGACTCGGCTTTGGTTTATTTTACAAGAGCTTTAAAAGCCGATAAACGTGCTATAGAGGTTAATTCTATTCTGGCTGGACTCTATGCAGAAAAGGGTGAGGCAGAAAAAGCGGATTCTCTCTTTCGAGTGCTTGACGTTGAGGGAGCACTAAGTGATGATATGTTCCTTATGATGATATCAGGGCTGATATTGAAGGGAGACCTGGATGAGGCAGCCAGAAGAACAGAGGCTCTGATTAAAAAGCAGCCGGATGAGATGCGATATAAGGCCCTGCTGGCGGATATATACTCCGAAGACAACAAGCTTGGAAAAAGTGACAGTATCTACAGGAAGCTGATAGAAAGTAATCCTGATGATATAGAAAGTCAGCTTCTTTACCTTATGAATCTTGTGTACAAAAAGCAATATTCAGGCATAGGCGTATTCCTTAATAATGTATTTGCGAGTGAAGTTGTTGACAGAGATCGAGTGGGGGCTATTGCTGGACGCATACTCATAGATACGGCATATGTTGAACAAAACGGGGAGTCATTGGCGGAAAGTCTTCTGATTCTGGAAAAGAGATACCCAAACGATGAAGAGATCTTGTCAATGAGGCCAGGGGTTTATGAAACAGCCGGAAAAACAGAACAGGCCATCGATAGATATGAAGAACTGATAAGCAAGATTAAGCCAGGTTTTTATTTTAAGGAGAGATTGATACTTCTTTATGCTGACAAGAAGGAATATCAAAAGCTATTTGATCTTACGAAAGATTATTCGCGGGAGAATAACCTTAGTCTGTTAGCCAAGGTATATTATGCAATTTCAGCTATGGAACTTAAGGAATATGAAGTTGCAGGAAATGAGCTGAATAAGGCAATGGTGCTTGCGGGAAATGTTGATGAGCTTAAAGTCCAGATCCTTACTCTGATGGGAGACCTTCGGTATCGCATGAAAGATTATGAAAGCTCTTTTGGATATTTTGAGGAGGCATTGAAAATCTCTCCGAACGATCCTTTGATACTGAACAACTATGCATATTTTCTGGCAGAGGGAGGCAAAGATCTGAAGAAGGCGTTGAAAATGGCTGAGAAGGTAATGGCCACGGATGGAGATAATTCTACTTACATTGATACATATGCATGGGTGCTCTATAAATTGGGAAGATACCGCGATGCCTATAAGGCAATGAGCCGCATCTTTGAAAAAGAAGAGGAAAGAGATCCTGAACTAATGGAACACATGGGTTATATCATGCATGGCCTTGGTAAATGCAGGGAGGCCGTGGTTTACTGGGAAAGCGCAATGAAGCTGGATAGCACAAAGACTTACCTTAATGAGGAGATTGCGAAATGCACAACAGACTGATAGTTAGACTGACTATTTTCATGCTTATTATACTGAGTGGATGCTCTTCTTCGAGGAAAAGCAAGAGTGTTCCGGGGATATTACCGTCAGGATTAGCATATGCTGAAATGATTAGCGGTATAATAAGCAACAATATAACCGAGGGTGGCTTTATCTTGAAGAGGGGAAGGATTGAGCTTGAGGGAACGGAGATAGAAGGAAGCTTTGGAATAAACGCCAGACTGAATCACAAAGGTGATTTCTTTGCTTCAGTAAGGGGACCTCTCGGAATAGAGCTTGCCAGACTCGTCAATGTTGGCAATGATATCGCCCTAATTGATAGGATAAACAGGACAGTATATGTCGGGAAGAAAGATGAGGTTATGAAGAGAAAGGGCATGCCGGAAGATTTTTTGAAGATAATCTTCGGAGACATTCCGGACGTGGCACGCAAGCACTCAGGACCATTAAAAGATGGCGTAGTGAAGCTGAACATTGAGGAAAATGAGTTTGAACGGGAGATTGATATATGTCTTAATGAAATGAAGGTTTGCAGTGAGAAAATCACAGCACCAGGTTATTCCGGACGGGAATTTTTGTTGTTATTCAGTGACTTCCGGGTGACTTCAGATCGTAAATATGCATCTCTGATTCAGCTCGATGGTCAGACTGGAATGTTTCACGTGAAACTTAATATTGATGAGCTGACAACGGGATATGTTTCTGATATCGATTTTACTCTACCATCATATAAAAGAATGAGCCTGTGAGGTTTGTGGTTTTTATATTATTTTTCCTTATTCTGAGTAGTATACCAGGCCAGGCGCAATCAAGAGCTGAACTTGAGGATATGAGGAAGAAAAACCTTCAGGAAATCGAATACGTTGACCGTATGCTTAAAACTACGTCAACACAAAAAAGCGAAAATCTGAATGAACTAAAGGTTATCGGGAAAAAGTTAAACCTGAGAGAAAAACTTATTAACGAATACGGCCAGGAGATTAGCCTGCTGGAGTATAGAATTTCACTCAACAAGCTTGGTACAGAGATGATGGAGGCTGATCTGAATGAGCTGAAGAAGGAATATGCAAGATCAATAATTAGCGCCTATAAAGCATCCAAGGGAACCCCGACAGTGGCATTTATTCTCTCTTCAACTGATTTTAATCAGGGCTATAAACGGCTTAAGTATATTCAGCAGGTGGCCAGGTACAGAAGAAAAGAAACGGGGACAATTGAGACAATGTTTAATGAGCTGCAAAGTACCAGGACGCGACTTGAACGCGACAGGAAGAATATAAATGATCTTAAAAACAAAGAGGTAAGGCAGAAAAAGATTTTGGGAGAGGAGCAAGACAAAAAAGAGAGGCTTATCACTACTCTTAGCAAAAAGGAGAAGCAGCTTAAACAGGAGCTCGATGATAAGAGGCGAATTGCAAAGCAAATTGAAAAGGAGATAGAAAGACTCATCGAGGAGGAAAGACAGAGGAGCCAGACAGTACCGATGAGTGCTGAGATGAAGATTATAGGCGAATCATTCGGAGAAAATAGAGGACGTTTACCGTGGCCCGTTGACAGAGGCATCATTACTAGTCATTTTGGCTTGCAGCAACACCAGGTACTTAAGAATGTTACGGAAGATAACATAGGAATTGAAATTACTTCAGGCGGAGCAACAGTGGCAAAGTCAGTTTTCAATGGTCAGGTGGTTAGAGTGTTTGCCATTTCAGGTGCGAATGTGGCAGTTATAGTCAGACATGGCAAATTCCTTACTGTATATCAGAACCTCATAAACGTAAAAGTGAAAGCCGGAGACAACATTACTTTAGGACAAGCAATTGGAGATGTCTATGTTGACAATACTGAAGGTGGTAAAGCCGTTATTAAGTTTATGGTGTATGAAGAGAAGAAAAAGCTCGATCCGGAACAGTGGTTGATAAAAAAATGACTAAATATTGGAACAAATACTTACCCTGACAGTTAAAAAAGTGATAGGGAATCAGGATGGAAAGCATTACAATAAATTCAGACATTGAAAAACTGCGCGTTGTTGAAGCGCTTGTTGATACACTAACAAAGAAACTAGGTATTTCTGATGAGGTGTATGGGAAAGTGTTGATTTCAACAGTGGAGGCAGTTAATAATGCTATTCTGCACGGAAACAAGGGTAACAGCACTAAAACGGTGACTGTTAATTTTACTGCTGACGGAAGTATATTTGAAGTTACAGTAACAGATCAGGGAGAAGGCTTTAAGTATACACAGCTGCCTGATCCTACAGATCCTGCAAACATTGAGAACCTTCATGGTCGTGGAGTGTTTATAATGCGAAGCCTTGCCGACGCAATTGAATACAATGACACCGGCAATGAGGTGAAAATGAGATTTAAATACTGAGCTGTTGAAAATAAATTTCCACTACGATATTGATAATTTCAGGTTGCGCGACAGCAGACAATTGAAAAAAACAGGCCGTCGGATTATTAGTGACGCCGGAATGAAGGGCGGAGTAGTGGATGTAATAATTACCGGGGATGACAAACTGTATGAAATTAACAGTGAATTTCTCGGGCACGATTCGCATACTGACATAATCACGTTTAATTACAACAAAGGCAAGACAGTTAACGCTGAGGTCTATATAAGTGCTGATCGGGTTAAAGAAAACTCCAATTCCTATAATGTGAGTTTTAATGCAGAGATGAGGCGGGTGATTTTTCACGGGTTCCTTCATTTATGCGGATATGATGACAGAACAGAGGGGGAGAGAATTAAGATGACGGAGATGGAAGATATGTATCTGGCCTTATCATATGCCGAATGAATTTCAAATATGATATAATTGTTGTAGGCGGCGGTCATGCCGGCTGCGAAGCAGCATATATTGCCGCTACCATGGGCGCCAAAACGCTTTTGGTCACCATGGATATGACTAAGCTGGCACAGATGTCGTGTAACCCGGCCATGGGTGGGATAGCTAAGGGGCAGATAATCAGAGAAATAGACGCTCTGGGCGGCTTGTCAGGGTTGATAACAGACAAGACGATGATCCAATTCCGGATGTTAAACCGGAGTAAGGGTCCGGCAATGTGGAGTCCGCGTGCACAATGCGACAGAATGCTGTATAGCCGTGAGTGGAGAAAGAACCTTGAGCAGACCAAGGGACTAAATATATGGCAGGAAGCAGCTAACGGACTGCTTACAGAAAATGGCAAGGTCAATGGCGTAACAACAACTTTTGGTACTGAACTGTATGCAGATGCAGTGATCTTAACCACCGGTACCTTTCTGAACGGGCTGATGCATGTAGGGTTCAATACTATGGCAGGAGGGCGCTCGGGCGATGCTGCATCCCTGGGAATAAGCGATCAGCTAAAGGATCTTGGATTTGAGGTGGCCAGGCTGAAGACAGGAACGAGTGCAAGGGTTGACGGGAGAAGCCTTGACTTTAGTGAGATGGCAGAGCAAAAGGGAGATGGTGAGGGAAGATGTTTTTCATATCTGAATGACTTTGTTAAGATACAGGACGAGAGAAGTTGCTTTATCACCGCAACAAATGAGAGTGCACATAATGTGCTGAGAGAGGGTTTGAAATATTCCCCTTTATACACAGGACGAATCAAGGGAAAAGGACCCAGATACTGCCCGAGCGTGGAAGACAAGATCGTAACTTTCGCAGACAAACAATCGCATCAATTGTTTCTTGAACCAGAAGGATGGGACACAAATGAGTATTACATTAACGGCTTTGCCAGCAGCCTTAACCTTGAAACCCAGATTAACGCCCTTCATGAAATATCCGGACTTAAGGATGTTGTAATATACCGGCCCGGATATGCAATAGAATATGACTTTTTTCAACCAACGCAGCTAAGGCCTAATCTTGAAACAAAGAAAATAAGCGGACTCTTTTTTGCGGGTCAGATTAACGGAACAACCGGTTATGAGGAAGCAGCGGCACAAGGGTTGCTGGCCGGCATAAACGCCGTCCTCAAACTAAAAGGTGAAGATCCGTTTATCCTCAAAAGAGATGAGGCGTATATTGGTGTACTCATAGATGACCTGGTCACAAAAGGTGTAGACGAGCCATATAGAATGTTTACATCAAGGGCAGAATACAGAATTCTTCTCAGACAGGATAACGCTGATGAGAGGCTAACCCCGAAGGCAAAACTGCTGGGAACCGTTACCGCGGAAAGAGTAGAACGCCTTGAACAGAAGTATGCCATGGTAAAGGAGGTCGTTGACTTTCTTAAGAGCTATAGTATTTCACCAGGGGAAATAAATGCGTTCCTTCTGGAAAGGAACACACCTGAGATTAATCAAAAAACAAAGGCAGTAAATATAGCAGTCAGGCCACAGGTTGAGCTGGATGATCTTTTATGTGTCATTAAATCCTCTGTGGATCTGGGATGTGTGAGGTCAAAAAGAAAAAGAGAGATTATTGAAGCTGCAGAGATATCGATAAAGTACCATGGATACCTGGAGCGGGAAAAAGGAGTGGCAGACAAGATAAAACGACTTGAAGATCTGAAAATCCCAGCAGATATTAATTATGATGAACTGTCATCGATCTCCACTGAAGGTAGACAAAAACTTGCCGCAATAAAGCCTGGTTCTGTTGGACAAGCTTCTAGAATGACCGGAGTGTCAACTTCTGACATTTCCATTCTTATTATGTATCTTGGGAGATAGAAAGCAATGTTCCACGTGGAACATGTTTTTATATATACAATATGGAAATAGCAGGAAAAATAATTGATGTACACCAGAGGCGCATCTTTCCTGGGACAATTACTATTTCAGCAGGAGTAATTGAGGAGATACGGGAAACAACAGAAAGTCCTGATGTTTTTATTATGCCCGGTATGGTTGACGCACATGTGCATATTGAAAGTAGTATGCTAGTACCCTCTCATTTTGCGGTCGCAGTAGTAAAGCATGGTACTGTTGCAGTAGCGGCTGATCCACATGAAATAGCTAACGTGGTGGGCAAGGAAGGGATAGTATTTATGCTGGATAATGCCAAAAACGTTCCAGTAAAGATATTGTTTGGCGCTCCATCATGCGTTCCGGCCACTTCGTCAGAGACTGCGGGGGCAAAGATAGACTCAGATGATATAGCTGAGCTGCTTAAGATGCCCGGTATAGGCTTTCTTGCAGAAATGATGAATTTTCCGGGAGTAATATACCAGGATGCTGAGGTTCACAGAAAGCTAAAGGTGGCAAAAAAGGCTGGAGTACCCGTTGACGGGCATGCTCCGGGACTGACGGGAGAGGATCTTAAAAAGTATATAAAGGCAGGAATTACAACAGACCACGAGTGTACTTCAATTGAGGAAGCTCTGGAAAAGATTTCCGAAGGGATGAAAATATTAATAAGAGAAGGTAGTGCCGCCAAAAACCTCGACAGTCTCGCACCATTGCTCAACTATTACCCTAACGAGGTTATGCTTTGTACCGACGACCTGCATCCTGAAACGCTTGCAAAAGGCCATATTAATAAACTTGTTGCCAGGCTGGTTAATATGGGCTATGACCTGTTTGATGTTGTGAGGGCAGCATCGGTTAATAGCGTTGAACACTATGGTATTAAAGCCGGCTTGCTCAGGCAGGGAGATCCGGCCGATTTCATTATAGTAGATGATCCGGGTAAAATGAACGTGCTACAGACCTGGATAGACGGCCAAATGGTATATAACGGTGACAGAACATTGTTCGGCCCCGGAGAGGTAAAGAAAATAAATAGATTTAAGTGTACCCGCCTGATGACTGACGAGATCAGGGTAATCAACGAAGGCCGTAAAATGAATGT
>CAYQNT010000001.1:0-40401 GCA_964418865.1 uncultured Rikenella sp. | reverse complement strand
TCAGAAATAGTGTTAACAGGAGAAGAGCCGTTTGTCTCAACCAATATTGATGAAGATATTCTGAAAATTGTTGTCAAGGACAGATATAACGATAAGCCACCATCCGTCGCCTTTATTAAAGGCTTCGGTATGAAAAGCGGTGCTATAGCCTCTTCCGTTGCCCATGATAGTCATAATATTATTTCGGTAGGTACTAATGACCGTGATATTGTAACTGCAATAAACCTGATTATTGATGCCGAAGGTGGCATGTCTGTCGTCTCGGAAGAGGGCGCTGATATTCTTAAGCTTCCGGTGGCAGGCATCATGTCGGATATGCCGGTGACAGCCATGGCTAATCGTTATGAGCGCCTTTCAGAGACAGCGAAGAACCTTGGATGCCGCCTTGATGCGCCATTCATGACTCTTTCATTCATGGCCCTGCTGGTGATACCGCGCCTGAAGATGAGCGACAAGGGTTTGTTTGACGGATTGTCATTCACTCATATACCCCTGTTCGTTCCAGGTTTGGGCGATAAATATAAAAAGTAATCAGAGCGTGCGGTAAAAAGGTCTGAGGGTCTGAAGGTCTGAGGGTCTGAAGGTCTGAAGGTCTTGCGATACTGCAGTCTAAAGCTCTGAATGTATGATATATAATGACTAAAAACTATTGGCTGAAGGCTGCTGACTGGGGGCTGCTGACTGGAGACCGCCCCATGCCCCATGCTCCATGCTCCATGCCCCATGCTGACTGGGAACTACTAAGAATTTAAGACCAATTTAGTTGATATTGAAAGAAAAGGAATCCATACGGTCTACTGTTGCCACACTGCCCGACAAGCCTGGTGTGTATCAATTCATTGATGCATCGGGTACCATACTATATGTCGGAAAAGCCCGCAGCCTGCACAAAAGGGTAGCATCATACATTTCAAAGAACCAGTCGGGTAAAACCCGGGTCATGCTATCCAAGGCTGTGGATATCAGGCACATAGTAGTTGACAACGAATCTGATGCACTGCTGCTTGAGAACAGTCTTATTAAACAGCATCAACCCAGGTATAATATCCTTCTCAAAGATGACAAGACATATCCATGGATTTGTATTAAAAATGAGCATTTTCCGCGGGTCTTTATGACCCGTAAGTTGATAGCTGACGGCTCCTCTTACTACGGTCCATATGCTTCCGTTCCTGCAGTACGTACTCTTCTTGAACTGATACGCCAGGTTTTTCTTATCAGGACCTGTTCCCTGCCACTAAATAAAAAGTCTATCAGTGAAGGCAGATACAATGTCTGTCTAGAATATTACATGGGAAACTGCGACGCTCCATGTACCGGACTTATAACTGAAGAAGAATATAATCAGAGGATTGACCGGATAAGGGAGATTATAAAAGGAGACATAAGCGGCATTACCGGGTATCTGGAAACAGAGATGAAAAAATATGCCTCAGAGCTTAAATTTGAAGAGGCTCAAAAGGTCAAGGAAAAGCTGGAAGTACTCTCAAGGTTCAGAAGTAAATCTGTGGTTGTGAACACTTCTGTTAAAAACGTTGATGTGTTCGGATGTTCTGCTGAAGAGGGATCGATGTTTATCAGCTACATGAAGGTTGTGGCCGGTGC
Source organism: uncultured Rikenella sp. (assembly GCA_964418865.1). Classification (GTDB taxonomy): domain Bacteria; phylum Bacteroidota; class Bacteroidia; order Bacteroidales; family VadinHA17; genus SR-FBR-E99. The sequence continues at coordinate 38,796 of CAYQNT010000001.1, read as the reverse complement.
AGTAGTTCAGACATACTCCATTGAACTGAAGATGAGACTGGAAGAGGATCAGGATTCGGCACTGTCTACAGCTGTCACCGAGATAAGGCAGAGGGTCTCAAGCGAGTCTCCTGAAATTATTGTGCCATTAATGCCTGACATACTGATAGATAAGATCAAATACACGGTCCCGGTGAGAGGCGACAGAAAGAAACTCCTTGATCTGGCAAACCGTAATGCTGTGTTTTTTAAAATGGAGAGACAGAAGAAAGCTGCCGGCAAGTCTAAGGAGGAGAGGACTGAACGCAACCTCGAGAAGATGAAAAGCGATCTCCACATGCCAGTCCTGCCAGTTCATATTGAGTGTTTTGACAATTCCAATATTCAGGGTGATGCGGCGGTTGCGGCATGTGTTGTGTTTCGCAGGGCAAAACCAAGCAACAAGGAGTACCGGCATTTTAACATAAAGACAGTCACCGGTCCTGACGACTTTGCTTCAATGGAGGAGGTCATCTATCGACGCTATCACCGGATGCTTGCTGAGAAAAAATCACTGCCGCAGCTTATTATCATAGATGGTGGCAAAGGGCAGCTCTCTTCAGCCATGAAGAGCCTTGACGCACTTGGGCTGAGAAGCAGTATCACAGTGATAGGAATTGCAAAGAAACTTGAGGAGATTTACTTTCCGGGTGATTCCGTGCCTCTTTATCTTGACAAGAACAGTTTCACCCTTAGAATCATTCAGCAGCTGAGAAACGAGGCACACAGGTTCGGTATAAACTTTCACCGCGATAAAAGAAGCTCAACGATGAACCGTTCGTTTTTTGATGAGATACCCGGGATAGGAGAGAAGAGCAAAGAACTTCTGTTGAAAAAATTCGGCTCAGTGAAAAAACTTGCCGAAGTAACAACAGAAGAGCTGGAGGCGGTGATCGGAAAGAAAAAGGCCGCTATTCTCATCGCAGCCTTTAAAAAATAGTTTTTTTCCACGTGGAACATTAACTCCGCTATTTCTCCATAAGACATTATAGCACAGAGCTTAACATCATGTTTTCTCTAGTATTAACCTCGCGAGAATTGAAAATTACTTGCCGTGCCGGGAATCACCCGTAGATTTTCTTCAGAAATCGGCGAAAGAAATGCATACCATCGGTTTCAGGAACATAAAAAATGTTTTGGTCATTGATCAGGTTCACATTTTCCTTCTCCGGCCGGCCATGACCTCTATTGTTTTCTTAGAGTTGAAAAAATTACGAATTCAATAAGTGCTGTTTTGGTTTCGGAATCAGGATAGCTATCAAGAATTCGGAGCGCTCTGTCTGAATAGTCTTTCATTTTTGACTCGGCATATTCAAGACCATTATGCTTTTTGACAAAGTCAATCACCTCTTTTATCTCAGCTCTCTTTTTGTTCTTTCTTCTCAGTATCCGGATGACATGTCTCCTCTCCAGCGGTCGGGCTTCACGCAGAGCATGAATAAGAGGCAGCGTAATCTTTTTTTCTTTAATGTCATTTCCTGTTCTTTTACCGGTCAGCCCGTCACCAATATAATCGAGCAGGTCATCCTTTATCTGGAAAGCCACCCCTATATTTTGCCCAAACTCTTTCATCAGGGCAATTGTTACGGTGTCTTCGGTTACGGAACTTGCACCACAAGCTGTACATGCTGAGATCAGTGCTGCCGTTTTCATTCTGATAATCCTGAAATAATCTTCTTCACGGATATCAAGCTTTCGTGTCTTTTGAAGCTGTACCAGCTCGCCCTTGACTATCTCCTTCACTGCTTCGGAAACAATACCGAGCATGTTGAATCTCTGCTTTTCTACAGAGATGAGAAGGCCTTGTGCCAGCAGGTAGTCGCCCACTAATACGGCTATTTTGGAGTTGTAGAGTACTTTGATTGTTGGCAATCCGCGTCTCTCGGAGGCATCATCTACAACATCATCGTGAACAAGGGTTGCAGTGTGCAGTAGCTCAATGAAAGTAGCGGCAATATAGGTAGTCTCGTTGATTGTTCCATTGAGTTTAGCTGTAAGAAAGACCAGTAATGGCCTCATTTGCTTGCCCTTCCTGCGGATGATGGTATTCAGTATGACATGAAAGAAGGGTATATCGCTCTGCAGGGTATGGTTGAAATACTCTTCGAACTGGTGCATTTCTGAGGCAACAGGTTTTTTAATATTTGACAGGGCTGCCATTTTGCGCGGGTGGTAGTAAACTCAAAAGTAAAACAAAATGTGGAATAAAAAGTTATTTCACATTCCTGGCAGGGAGGATAATGCTTTCATTCAGCAGGTGATTCCATCTTTTCGCCAAGAAACTTCTTCTGGAAGATAAGTATCGCCAGCACTCCTGACGTAATGGCTGCATCAGCAATGTTGAACACAGGCCTGAAGAATATGAATGACTGCCCGGGCTTTATAGGTGACCAGTCGGGCCAGCTGGTATCAATAACCGGGAAATAGAGCATATCCACAACCCTTCCCTGAAGGAACGATGAATAACCGCCGCCTTCGGGGAATAAAACTGCAGGTGTATGCCAGCTTTCGCTGAAGATCATACCGTAAAAGGCACTGTCAATAAGATTGCCTGCAGCACCGGCGATAATAGCACTGATAGAGAGAATAAGACCCAGGGAGGCTTTTTTTCTGATTAAACCCATAAGGTACCATGCTATCATAACGATTGCGATAATCCTGAAGAGTGAAAGGGCAGCTTTGCCGGTTTTACCTCCCCATTCCATGCCGAAAGCCATACCGTTGTTTTCCAGAAAGTGGATCTTGAACCAGTTTCCAAACACAGGTATTTCCTGCCCGATGATCATGTTGGTTTTAATAATAATCTTGAAAACCTGGTCAATGATCAGTATTGTAATGATAAAAAGCAGTGCTTTATTCCTATCTGACATCACTATTCGAGTTGTTGGCAAAATACCAAAATAAACACCATCACTCCAGTTCAGGGATGATAGTGTATTGATTAGGAACACTCCATTAGTGTCCGGACTAATAATAAAGAAATCTCTTAATCTTCATGGTGGCCGTCTTCTGGAACGGCTCGGGCTGCAGTACAACAAGCTGAAGCTGACTGTATTTATTGACCTTGGAGTTAACGTAATTGCGCAGTTCTTCAAGATAATCACTGTACATCTGTTCTGCCTGTTCTGCAAAATCGTTTTTCAGCTGTTGGTATTTAGTCTGCATCTCTTCGATATTAAGATACACCATTGCAACCAGTTTGCCCTTTTTCTCAAGAACGAGAGACTCTATTACGTGGCTGTAATCATTTATGACAGATTCTATCTCTTCAGGATATATGTTTTCGCCACTTGATCCGATGATCATGTTCTTGAGTCTTCCCTTGAGGCTTAGATAATTGTGTTTATCCACCAGACCCAGGTCACCTGTCCTGAACCAACCATCAGGGGTCAATACCTCAGCTGTCATCGCAGGCTCTTTGTAATAGCCTTTCATAACATTATCTCCCTTTGCCCATATTTCTCCCTCTCCTGTAACGGGATCAGCGTTGTGAACCTTTAGGGTGACGCCCTGCATGGCGGGACCTGTTGATCCAAGCTTCGTGGAGCCTACTTTTGTGCCTGCAAGAAGAGGTGCGGTTTCAGTAAGACCATAGCCAATGGAATAAGGGAATTTGGCATCAATAAGGAACTGTTCCACGGTAGGATTGAGCTTTGCTCCACCGATGCCGAAGAATCTGAGTCTGCCACCAAAAGTCTTGTAAAGTTTCTTCCCGGCAAGCTTATTGAAAAAGCGGCGGAAAGCAGGCAGGCGATAAAGGCTTCCCATAACTTTGCTCTTCTGAAATGTCGGGAGCACTTTGCCGAAATATATCTTCTCCATGATCAGTGGCACCGTAAGCATGGTTGTCGGTTTTACCTTTTCAAGGGCAGGCAGAAGAACCGATGGTGTTGGTGCTTTACGTAGATACCAGATCATGGCACCATTGAACAAAGGCAGGATAAGGCCCAGCGTCTGCTCATATGTATGAGACAATGGCAGTATGGAGAGGAAGACATCACTCTCTACCACATACTGTATTGTTCTTACCTGTCTGGCAGTGAAACATAAGTTTTTGTGGGTGAGCATGACACCCTTTGATTTGCCGGTAGTTCCCGATGTGTAAATTATAACAGCCAGGTCATCATCCGTAACCTCATATTTTCCGATGGGTTTAAGCTCGGGATCATATCCCTTTCCATTGTATCCGGAAATGACGGCAAAATCATCAGCAGTAATCACTGTTTGAAGATTTTCCGAACTGAATCCGGCCACCTTCTGGGTAAGGTGGTTTGATACAAACAGTACTTTTGCCGCGGAGTGAGTGAGAATGTTTTCCACTTCCTTTGCAGAAAAGTCGGGCAGGATAGGAACCGCAACGGCACCCATTGAGGTAATGGCCATGTAGGCCACTCCCCAGTTAGGCATGCTGCCACTGAGTATGGCCACCTTGTCTCCCGGATTAACCGAGTATTCTTCCAGCAGACGTATTAATGATTCTATTTTCCTTTTAAGCTGGTTATAAGTAATAACCTCTTCATCCACAAAGCCCATTGCCTGGTTCTCTCCATATTTTCTGAAGCTTTCTCCGAGAAGGAACGGGATAGTTAACATTTGATTCTTATCCATTGGCTATTAATAAAATGGCGACAAAGATACGGATTTATTTACTTATGTTATATTTTAACGTATAAATAGCAGTGTGCAATATACCCCTGAACAAAATTCGTGATAAATAGTTTACTTTTGCTGATATCAATAGCAGGCGACGATGGCAGTGATCAGGGTAACAAAGGAATTTCGGTTTGAAATGGCTCATGTACTATGGAACTATGACGGTCCGTGCCGGAATGTGCATGGTCATTCATATATTCTTTACGTCACCTTTGCCGGAGAGCCGCAGAATGGCCCTGACAATCCGCACAACGGCATGGTGATTGATTTTGGAGATCTTAAAAAAATTGTACAGGAGGGGGTAATAAAAAGATTTGACCATGCACTGCTTATGTCCGATCTCGCACCTGCGGAGTTGGTTGAGAGTTATCGTACGCACTTCAGCAATGTGATTTTCTCTTCATACCAGCCTACATGTGAGAATCTGGTGGCAGAAATCGCCTCTGTTCTGACCGGAAAGGCCCCTGACGGGGTAGCTCTTCACAGCATTAAGCTTTATGAAACAGCCACCTCATACGCTGAGTGGCACGCATCAGACAATAAGTGATAGTTAAAGAGAACGATAAGAGACTGTTTTTACTTGATGCATATGCATTGATCTTCAGGTCATATTATGCATTCATACGTAATCCCCGGGTGACGTCAAAAGGGATGAACACTTCAGCCGTGTTCGGCTTTCTTCTCACCCTTGAAGACCTTCTGACGAAACAGAAGCCATCACATGTTGCAGTTGTATTTGACCCTCCCGGTCCTACCTTCAGGAATGAGATATATCCGGCATATAAGGCTAACCGTGACGCAACCCCCGAAGACATAAAACTATCAGTTCCATATATCAAACGCCTGCTTGAAGCTTACAGGATACCAGTTATTGAGATTCCCGGATTTGAGGCTGATGATGTGATAGGTACTTTGGCCAACAAGGCCGAGGAGCAGGGCTATGTCACTTATATGATGACGCCTGATAAGGATTTTGCGCAGCTTGTCACTGACAGTATCGTTATGTACAGGCCAGGTCGCGGAGGTGGTGAGGCTGAGATATGGGGCAGGGAGGAGATTGTCAGGGAGTATGGCGTTACACCTGATCACATCACTGATCTTCTCGGTCTTATGGGTGACGCTTCAGATAATATTCCCGGGGCACCTGGAATAGGCCCTAAAACAGCCTGTAAGCTCATCAGCGAACATGGGAGTATTGAAACCCTTCTTGGCAACACATCAGTGCTCTCAGGCCGTCATAAGGACATTCTTGAGCAAAACAGGGACCAGATACTGCTCTCAAAACGTCTTGCAACGATAGAAAGGAATGTTCCCGTTGAATTCAGGCATGCAGATTATCACCGAAGTGAGGCTGATATTGATGCTCTTCGCAGTCTATATGAAGAGCTTGAATTCCGTACCATGGCATCACGGCTATCCTCGTCAGGCAAGCCTCATGCATCACATCTTTCAAATGCAGGCGGTTCTTCTGCACCGCAGCGTTCGACAGCAGGTGGTTCTCCTGCATCACAGCATTCAACTGCAGACAGCTCTCCTGAGTCACAGCTTTCAGCGGCAGGCGGTTCTCCCGCATCACAGCATTCAACTGCAGACAGCTCTCCGGAGTTAAAAGGATTAACGCCGGGAGTCTCCCCGGGATCTCCGGCCGGCTCATCAGAACTATCTGAACCAACGCTCTTTTCCACACAACAGGCATCAGAGGGAGAGCAGGGCACACTGTTTGGAATAGAAGCCACGGGAGGCGGTACTTCCGCCGCAAACATTCATACCACTCCTCACAGTTATGCCATCGCTGAAACGCAGGAGGAGGCAGAAGCCCTGGCCCTGAAGCTATCAGAACTGAAAGATTTTTGTTTTGATACAGAGACCACATCCCTTGATTCACTGAACACACAGCTGGTAGCGATAGCCTTCGCATGGGAGAAGGGGGCCGGTACGCTTCTATGGCTCCCGCCGGAAAGAGAAGCATCGATGAAGCTGCTGGCGCCATTCCGTCCTCTCTTTGAAAATGAGAGCATCAGAAAAACCGGACAGAACCTGAAGTTTGATATACAGGTGTTATCAGGTTATGATATAACAGTAAAAGGACCTCTTTTTGACACAATGATGGCCCATTATCTTCTCGAAGCCGATATGCGTCATAACATGGACCTTCTGGCAGCTACATACCTTGATTATGAGCCTGTTCATATTGAAGAACTGATAGGCGAGCGCGGACCGAGGCAGAGAAACATGCGTGATGTTGATAAGGATAGGGTCAGGGAATATGCAGTTGAAGATGCCGATATAACATGGCAGCTTAAGGAGATATTTGAACCGGCACTGATAAAAAAGGGACTTGACAGCCTGGCATATGAGATCGAAATGCCGCTTATTATTGTACTGGCAGAGATGGAGCGCAATGGCATACTTATAGATCAGGACGTACTGAAAAACTATGCCGTGATTCTCCGTGAAACCATTATCAAGCTTGAGCAGGAGATCTACAGCCTGGCAGGGCATGAATTCAATATCTCATCACCCAAACAGCTGGGAGAGATTCTGTTTGTCAGGCTTCGTCTTGATGACAACGCCCGTCTGACAAAGACTAAACAGTACCGGACTGACGAGGAGGTGCTGCAGCGTCTGACCGGTAAACACCCGGTTATTGCAAAGGTGCTTGAATACCGCGGGCTTAAGAAACTGCTCTCTACATATGTGGAAGCACTTCCGGCGCTGGCAGACCCAATTACCGGCAGGATACACACTACTTACAACCAGGCGGTTGCCTCTACGGGAAGGTTGAGCTCTGCAAATCCCAACCTCCAGAATATACCTGTCCGTGATGCTGAGGGCCGGGAGATCCGCAAAGCATTTATCCCCGGAGAGGGAAAGGTTTTTCTCAGTGCCGACTATTCACAGATAGAGCTCAGGCTCATGGCTCACCTAAGCAATGACGAGGCCATGATTGCGGATTTTCTTTCAGGGCAGGATATTCATTCGGCAACGGCATCAAAAATATTTGGTGTTCCGGTTGCAGAGGTGACCCGGGAAATGCGCGGCAGGGCCAAGACTGCAAATTTTGGTATCATATACGGCATCTCAGCATTCGGACTCTCGGAAAGACTCACCATAGGACGCAAGGAGGCGAAAGAGCTCATTGACGGTTATTTCAACTCTTACCCGGGAGTGAGGTCCTATATGGATGATAGCATACGCAGGGCCAGAGATCTCGGTTATGTTACCACCTTATTCGGACGCAGGAGTTATCTCCCTGACATAAATTCACGGAATCAGGTTGTCAGGGGCAATGCTGAACGTTACGCCATCAATGCACCTCTTCAGGGGAGCGCAGCAGATATAATCAAGATAGCCATGGTGAATATTGCACGCAGGCTTGAAAAGGAGATTCCCGGTGCCAAAATGATACTTCAGGTTCATGACGAACTTATCTTTGAAGTGGAGACAGCCTCTGTTGAAAAGCTGAAGAAAATGGTCATAACGGAGATGAAGGGTGCCGCAGAGCTGAAGGTACCCCTGGAGGTTGACGCAGGTACGGGTAATAACTGGCTGGAGGCGCATTGACAATGAGCGCAGCGGTTACAGTGCTATATTTCGGGGCTGCGAAGCAAGCGGTGGGAAAGTCTTCAGAGGTAATCTATGCAGGTGATACCACAACGCTTTGTAGCCAGATACTGGAAAAATACCCGTCCATACGAACTGTTACTTACAGGCTTGCCCTGAACAGTGTCATGCTTAAGGAAGAATCTCTATTGAAAGAAAATGATATAATTGCAATACTTCCCCCTTTTGAAGGGGGCTGAATCAAAAATAAAAGTCTGATAATGAAAAACAGGTATCTGGTCGGGGGGCCAATCACACCTCTGCTTATTTCGGAACTGATGACGCTGGGCAATGACGATGTCAGCGCGGGCGCAGTGTCAATATTCATCGGCAAGGTGCGTGATGATGAGGTCAATGGGAAAAGGGTAACAGCAATAGATTATTCAGCCTATAATGATATGGCTGAAAAAGAGGCTGAAGAGATTATTAAGATCGTCAGGGCGGCTTTTAGTGATGTAAGGAAGGTTATTATTGTTCACTCCACCGGTATTGTTAAAGCCGGAGAAACATCTCTCTTCCTGATGGTTACGGCGGGTCATCGTGATCACTCCATGCGCGCATGCCGCCATACCCTTGAGATGGTCAAGGAGCGTCTTCCGCTATGGAAGAAAGAGCTGTACTGATCCGTAAATGATGAAGATCAGATGGCGCCTGTATCCTTAAGGAGGGATGCATAGCGTGCCCTGTCACCGGCAATACTTAAAGCTGCACTGACCTGCGAATCACGGGGGAGAGAGTATCTGACCATACCGGAATCATAGAAGTATCTCCCGGCAAGCTCTGATTCAATAAGTTCGATAACATCATTTTTGTATGTCTCCATATCCCTCTCAAGAGAGTGGCTGAGACCGGTCTTGAGTTTTTCAATAGTCTCACTGTTATCATCATAGAGCTCTTCACTTTTGGCTACCCTGGTAAGTTCACCAAGAAACTTCTCGGAGTCGGTTTTGTAATAGAATTTTTTCTCCATGAGGAAATCCCTGAAACGACTGATGTCACTATCGGTAAGCTTAAGGCTGTCGAGCACCTTTGGTTGAGGGTGTGACCAGTAATACTCTGTTGCATAGTCAAATACCATATTCTGTACAAACAGTTCACTGGTGAAATGGTTAAGCATTTCTGACGACACGGAGATGTCTGGGATAATTCCTCCACCGTCTTTTACGAGCCTGCCGTTCCTTGTTTTGAATGTCTTTGTGAGTGAATCAGGGATCTGCCCTACGCTTCCGTCTTCATTGGGATTTGAGAAATCGATAGCCTGGATACACCTTCCGCTGGGGATATAATATTTGGCAGTGGTTATCTTCACCTTTGCCTTATAGCTTAGGGGTCTGACTACCTGTACCAGTCCCTTGCCATATGAACGCTCGCCCACAATTATTCCACGGTCAAGATCCTGCAGTGCTCCGGCAACAATCTCTGAGGCAGAAGCAGACCCCCTGTTAATGAGAACTATCACTGGCATATCGGGTGCAACGGGGCTCTTTGTTGTACGAAATACAGCATCAAACTGCCTGGCCCTGCCCTTTGTACTGACAACCTCCTGTCCGGGTTTCACGAACAGATTCACTATCTCAACGGCCTCATTTACCAGGCCTCCGGGATTACTTCTGAGGTCAAGGATGATATCTTGTGCTCCCTGTTTATCTTTCAGGTCAAGAAGAGCCTCCCTCACCTCGGCGATACAGTTCTGGGTGAAGGTAGTAAACCGGATGTATCCGGTATTTTCATCCAACATTCCATAAAACGGCACTGCCGGGATTGAGATTTTTTCACGCTTCACTATTTTAGTCAACTCCTCGCCGTTTCTCCTTATGATTATCTCTGCCTCGGTGCCCGGATCTCCCTTAAGCATATCGGATGCCATATTCGAGGAGACCCCCTTCAGCGATTTACCGTCTATGCTTATCATCAGGTCTCCGGCACATATCCCGTTCTTGTCTGCAGGGAAGCCTTTGTACACATTTGTTACCATAATGTAATCACCTGATTTTCGTATAAGCGATCCAAAACCCCCATATTTGCCCGTGGTCATGAAATCAAGATCCTGCGTATCTTCCTCAGGGTAGTAGGTAGTATATGGATCAAGGGTTGAGAGCATAGAGGTTATGCTTTTATTGACCAGCTTTTCGGGATCAATATCATCAACATAAAAGGCATTGAGCTCCCTGAACAGGGAGATGTAAATGTCAAGGTTCTTGGTGAGTTTGAAATCCTTGCTCTCCTGGCCACCCATGAGAAAACCCAGAGTAACCAGTGCCGTTAATATTATTGCCGGCACAAGCAGCACTTTTTTTCTGTTTTCAATTCTCATAAAAATTTTTTTCGCAAAGTTAATATTTAAGATGTGCCAACCTTTCAATCACCTCTCTTACGCACTTTTCCGTCATATCATATGGCCTGATCTCCGTGTCATTCCATAATAAGGCTACCTCAAGGCGTTTGCCACTTTCAGCTATAACCGTTATAAGGGGCGTTTTGTTCTTTCTCCATGCCTCCCTGATCCTTCTGCGAATCAGATTGCGGTCAACAGCTTTTTTAAAGTGTCTTTTTGGCACTGATATCAGCACCCGTAGCGGAAAGAGAGATTCTTCGGATGACATTACCCGGTATACTACCCTGATAGGCGGCATATTGATGGTACGGCCTGTAGCAAATAGCTCACTTACGGCTTTTATTCCGCAGAGCCTTTCCTCTTTGGCGAACGATTGCTCTTTTTGTTTCATTCAGAAAGAGAAAGCATCCATCCATCAGGATCGATGCTTTCATTTGGAGCGTTATACCGGACCTATTTATTATTCTTGTTAAAGTCGCGTATGAAACAGTCAAGGGCCATGGTCATTGACGGTGCCTTCGGATTGGGGGCCTGGATGTCAAGCCTCAAACCCTCATTGAACACAGCCTCTGCAGTTGTAGGACCAAAGGCCGCAATTTTTACTTCGCCCTGAACAAAAGCAGGGTAGTTTTCTCTTAGAGACTTGATACCGGAGGGACTGTAAAATACCAGTATATCATAATCCAGATCCTTGGAATCAAAATCGCTGCTGATGGTGCGGTACATGGTGCCGATGGTATGCTTTATACTATGGCCCGTCAGCATATCAGGGATTTCAGCGTTGTGTGGAGTGGAGAGGGGAACAAGAAAGTGCTCATCACGATGCTTGACGATGACGTCAATAAGGTCTTCAAAAGTGGCTTTGCCATGGAAGATCTTCCTCTTTCTGTATACGATGTATTTCTGCAGATAAAATGCCACGTTCTCTGTAATGCAGAAATATTTCATCGTGTCAGGAACGGTGATGCGCATCTCTTCACAGATTCTGAAGTAATGATCTATTGATGTCTTCGATGTGAAGACAATGGCAGTAAACTCAGCAGGATTGATCTTTTGTTGCCTGAACTCCCTTGCAGGGATACCCTCAATCTGAATAAACTGCCGGAAATCGATTTTTAAATTATGCTTTTTAGCGAGCTCGAAATATGGTGATTTCGGATTGTTTGGCTCAGGCTGCGACACTAATACCTTCCTAATTTTCAAAGCCATAAATTTTTAGTTCAACCTCCTCGTGTTACCCGGTGATCAGAAAATACCGAGTACTTTCATGGTGATCAAAACAGGCAAGACTTCAAGGGCACAAAGGTACAAAATGAAATAGGATACTGAAACATGCCTCTTGTTAAATATTATTAGTAGTCGCAATACTCTGACAATAAGCAGTATGGCAACGAAAATAAGTCCTGTGATTATGAGGGGAAGCTTATTGTCAAAAGGTTCAAAAATGATAATTCCGGTCAGAATGAAGAGTAATAGAGCAATTGCAAACCAGGTATTGTATACTACAATCATATATTCATGAAAGAGCGATTTCAGGTTTGCAACTTCAGCAATGATGATACATACCATATGCCTTGTAATCAATGCGGCGAGGAACGAACCGCTAATGATGGCAGTCATCGCGACGAAGCTGTATGGATCTTTATTGCGAAGCACGCCTGTAGAAAATAGCGCTACCGCAGCGAAGAGGCCGACGTTCAACATAGTGAAAATATTTCTCATAATATAGGGCCAGGCCAGGACTGTTGTTGTTCCCGGCGGGGCCATATCCGGCTGCTTCCTGAAACCTAAGTAGGAGAGGCCGGTGATAATGCTTTTCCTTGCCGATACCGTAAGTGCCGTAATGATAAGGAGCGAGAATGAAAGAAGTATAAAAGAGAAGTCTGTGTTAAGCGCCTGCTGTGGCATGGGCTGACCGTCAATGCGCCCAGCTCCCGAGACATAGTCTGTACTGGTAACGCCAGCTCCGGCAGCCGTTTCCTTCAAACCGTCATCTGAAGGCCGAAGAGGGATTATACGACCTATACTGAACTCTCTCTGTAAAGCAGGCTGGCCGAGAGTATCAGCAGCAACACCTGATCTGTCGCCCGGGCCGGTTGTCATCTGGGATGATTAAAAATAAGCTGGTTGGCCTGGATAAAGTTCAGCAAGGATATTGTTGGCCAGACGTGAGGCTCCTATCCTGAAATAATCTGATGTAATCCATTTCTCGCCAAGCATGTTCCTGACGATGAAGTAATATACAAGAGCATCGTCCGGTGTCACAATGCCACCGGCTGGTTTGAACCCTATCATGATTCCTGTCTCATTCCAGTAGTCACGTATTGCACGGCATATGACCCATGCCGCTTCTGGAGTGGCTGACACCTGGCTCTTACCGGTAGATGTCTTGACAAAATCAGCTCCCGATTCCATGGCGATTATTGAAGCCCGGTAAATGTTCCTCTCATCTTTTAGCAGTCCGGTCTCAAGAATCACTTTCAGAATGGTATCTCCGGCTGCCTGCCTTATTGCTTTCAGTCCATCAATGACAGCGTCATAGTTTCCTTCCAGAAATGTCCCCACCGGTATAACCACATCGATCTCATCTGCCCCCATCCTTACTGCCAGAGCCGTTTCCAGTGTCTTGACCTCAGGGAATGTCTGCGATGAGGGGAATGATGCAGAGACTGCGGCAATACGCACCCCGCTATCGCCGAGAGCCTCCTTTGCAACGTTCACAAAATTAGGATAAACGCAAAGTGCAGCTACGTTACGTATATCGCTGAAACTGTAACGGAAAGAGGCTGCTCTCTCTGCAAAACTCCGGATAGTACCGTCACTATCCGTAGTGTTGAGGCTGGTAAGATCTATGAAAGAGAAAATATCTCTTAGCAGAGGGGCCCTATCAACTGAGTGGGTCATCCTTCTGGCTTCGGTGACGCATTCACCCATCTCTCCAGGCGAATAGTCATGATTTAAAAGCTTTTTGTATAACTTAGTCATAGTTAATAATATGTATTAACCGGCTTATCCATGGAACCGGATTGCAAACGCGGGTCAATTTAATTGTTTTTAATGAAAAGCAAACAAAAACCAGATTATTTACGCAGGCTTTTATTTCTTGCAAGGGAGGCAAAAATACCCACAAAGCAGAGTATTGAAAAAATGACAAAACCGCTCTTCATTGAAGCCAGGAACTGCGGGTAGTTTTCAGGGGTGATTTTAGCCTGCCCCATGTAAAGGGCCAACAGCATCAGTGCAATAGCCATGCTGAATGTCTGCCCCACATTCCTCATGGTGCCGAGCATTCCGGAAGCATTGCCGAGCTGTCTGGTTTCTACGGAGCTCATGATAGCATTTGAGTTGGGCGAGGAGAAGAGCGAGAAGCCGGTTCCCATAATTATCAGCACAGCAAGAATGAACAAGAGTGAAGTATTGCCACTGATAAAACAGAGCATTATCAGTCCGACTGACGTGGTGCCCATACCTATTGAGGCAAGTACGCCGGGATTATGATTATCAGACAGCTTGCCTGCAGCTGGAGAGAAAAGCGCCATTGTAACCGGCATTGACATAAGCACGAGACCTGCCTCACGCGGCCCAAGCTCTTTTATATACTGCAGATATAGGCTCAGGAAAAACCCGGTAGCACTTGTTGCGGCATAATGGATAAGTGCTGCAAGGCTGGAGAATGCGAAGACCCTGTTCCTTGATATAAGTGTTATGTCGAAAAGCGGATGTATTGTTTTCTTCTCCCTCATTATGAACAGGGCAAAAAATATCAGCCCGGAGATAGTCATTATCCATCCCTGCGGATGAGGCAGTTTGGAGAATCCATACATCACACCTGCCATTGATAGTCCGTATATGACCGCGCCCGGCCAGTCAAAGCTCTCACCCCGGGCTTCAGCCCATTCACTCTTCATTCTCTTACGTATGAGTATCAGGCTGATGATGCCCAGTGGCACCATGACGGCAAAGATGCTTCTCCATCCAAGGTACCGTGTGAGCAGCCCACCGAGGAATGGCCCTGAGGCAAGGCCTAGATATACTGCCGTCACGTTGATGCCCAGGGCTTTTCCTCTCTCTCCGGGCGGGAAGACAGAGGTCAGTATGGCCATATTTGTTCCGAACATCATTGCACTGCCAACACCCTGCAGTATCCTGATGCCTATAAGCCATTTTATTCCCGGGGTGAATGTGAGAAGTATCACCGTCAGTGTGAAGATCATCATTCCTATAGTGAAGACCTTCTTTCGCCCGAGGATATCACCAAGCCTCCCGGCAGGGAGAAGCAGGATAGAGGTTGCAAGCATATAGCTGCTTATTATCCAGTTCAGAGTGACGGCATTCAGAGACATCTCCTCACCTATTGAGGGGAGGGCCAGATTTACCGATGACCCCATAAATGGCGTCAGGAATGAGGCGAAGGATGTAACCAGAAGTACTGATCTCTTAAACTCTTTCTCTGTCATTCTCTGTTCCTGCTATCTATAATTATTGTCACCGGCCCATCATTCACCAGCTCTATATCCATCATTGCGCCAAAGACTCCCGTGCTTACCTTATCTCCCAGAAGTGTTTCAGTACGGGATATGACTTCCTCATAAAGCGGGATTGCCTTTTCTGGTCTTGCGGCCCTGATATAAGAAGGTCTGTTGCCTTTCTTTGTGGAGGCATGGAGGGTGAACTGACTGACAATCAGCATCCCGCCGCCTGCTTCTGTAACTGATAGGTTCATCACTCCGTTGTTGTCATCAAAAATACGCAGGTTAACTATTTTCGTTGCCAGCCACGCCGCATCATCAAATGTGTCTGCCTCCTCAATGCCTAATAGCACCAGTAGGCCTTTGCCAATGGTTGCACGGGACTCTCCGTCAATAAACACAGTAGCTCTTTTCACCCGCTGAACAATGACCCTCATTTTGTTTTTTTGGATGATAAAAATAGCAATTAATAACTATTTTTAAGCCCTTTCAAAAGCCATGGATCTAGTAATCATAACAGGTATTGCCCTGGGCCTATCGTTTGACAGCTTTGCGGCTTCACTCTCATGTGGCGTGACAGAGTCTGGTATACGATTCCGGAATGCCATGCGTATTGCTTTGATACTGGCTCTCTTCCAGAGCGGAATGACACTGCTGGGATTTTTTCTGGGCTCTACCGTAAGCAGTCAAATAGAGAGATATGATCATTGGATAGCTCTTATCCTACTCCTGATATTGGGTATCAGGATGATATTTAATGGTTTAAAGGATGAGGAGAAAAAAGAGCGGATGAATTTCAATAGTTGGCCGGTACTACTTACAATAGCCGTGGGGACAAGCATTGACGCATTTGTAGTCGGCATCAGCTTTGGCCTTCTTATGGTGAATATTTGGCTTGCCGGTGCGGTAATTGCCGTGGTCACCTTCCTTGCTTCAATGATTGCCATACGCATTGGTAAGTCGGCAGGAAGCCATCTCGGATCAAGGGTTGAAATAATAGGTGGAGTTATCCTTGCCACTATTGGCATCAAAATCTTTATAGAGCATATGATGGCCGGCGGATGAAAAGCAGGCACCTTTCTTTAAAAGGGTATCATATACCTGTCGCGGTTGGCAAAAACTGCCATCTCCTTGTATCCGGCCTGCCTGAGTAGTTCATATCCCTCATCGAAGAACTGGCCTATCCGTTCGGGAAAATGAGCGTCTGAGTTGACGCATACAGGTACTCCATGCCCGGCGAACACTGAAAGGTATCTTTTGTCAGGGTAAAAGTCGTTAAGGGGCTTGTTGCGGCCATTGGTGTTCAGCTCAAAGGCCACATTGTGTACATCAAGGGCAGAAGCCATCATACGGTAAAGGTGAGAAATGTCTTTGTCGGGAACGAAGCCGTGAATCCGCACAAGGTCAGGGTGGGCAATGATATCAAAGAATCCGGTTGCAGCAGCTTCGCATACGAGGTTAAAATAATTCTCATAGATCAGGTCAAGATTCTTCCCAAGGTAAAACTCCGGACCCAGGTCAACAGTCTCTTCTCCAAGGTAATGTACTGACCCTATGATATAATCGAAAGGCACCGAGCTGATGAGTCTCTCTGTCTCCTTTTCCATACCCGGCAGGTAATCAAGTTCAATGCCCAGCCTGACAGCTATATCATCATGCTCTTTCTTCAGTCTCAGGATATGAGCTGCATATTCGGGAAGCCGGGCATGGTCCATGCACCACACCAGTTGCTCGCCGCTGGGGTTAAGGTGGTCTGAGAAGCCTATCTCTGAGAAGCCTTTTTTAACAGCAGCTTCGACACATGCCTCCGGCTGCTGCCTGCCATCACTGTATGTTGTGTGTACATGGTAATCTGTCCTGTAAATCATTCCTCTTTCCTTCATAACCTGCCTTTTGTCAAAAATAGAAAAGGTGAACGAATTTATCTGCAGATTGTTCTAAATTTGCATCACTCATGGCGCCAATGATTCATAAACAGAATAATAAATGCGATTGCATTTCATGCGAACTCAGGAATCTTGTCTTTTCAAGTCTCAGTGATGAGGATATAGATCGGATCTGCGAGGTCAGGGAAGAGATATCATATGTCAGGGGTGAGATTATTCACCGGGAAGGTGATCCTATACACTATTTCAAGTACCTGAAGAATGGTCTTGTCAAACTCTACAAAACAACGGAAGGCGGCGACGAGCAGATCGTAACTATTACCAGACCCATTGAGTTTGTCAGCAATATCAACGTCTTCCACGAAGAGTTATACAGGTACTCATTATCGGCTCTTGAGGATTCGGTTGTCTGCGCTATCAGGATGGATCTCATTAAAGAGATGATTCTCAGGAATGGCAGCTTTTCGATGAACCTCATTACCATACTGTCAAGGACAGCGGAGAATATAATAACGCTGGGGCTGGAGATAAGAAAAAGGAATCTTACCGGTCGCATAGCCTATGTACTTCTTTACTTTTCGGGAGAAATATATAAATCAAGGATATTCGACCTGCCTGTTTCCAGGAAGGAGATTGCCGATCTCATCAGTATGAGCGCAGCCAATGTCATACGAACTTTTTCCGAGTTCAGACGAGACGGAATAATTGAAACCAACGGACGCACTATTGAGATTACAGATATAAAAAAGCTGGAGATCATATCCAGAACAGGTTAGCTCTTTGTTGAACTGAGCAATGGAGCATATGCGCAGACTGATACTTCTTTTTTCCTTATTTTTGAATTGGGTCGTCTCCTGATTTCCCCAGCTTCATCAACCGACTTTGCCCGGGTCACCACTTGGTCTTGCCTTGCTCTTCACCCGACTTACCACGTCTCATCTCCTGATTTACACCGGGCCATAATGAATTCTACAACATTTTGTAACAACGCAAAAATTATTATCTTAATCGCGGTTTTCATAAAAGCCATTTATGTCATGAAACCCACATGTTTTTCAAACACAATTGAGTTAGCTGGCCCAAAGAAGCAATACACTCTTAAATGCCAGTTTATCAAACATGTGCGATCTGCCTTTGACGAGCCCTTTGCGGTTCATTACTCATTTAAAATCAAGACATTATTATGATGAAATTTCTGTGTAGTCCGATGATTATCATCGGTATCCTTATCACCGGCACCTGCTTTTCGCAGCCAGCAACGCAGTCAGCCAGAAATGCCGATACGGCAACCTATACTGTGGTAGGAGAGAGGCATGGCATCAGCTTTTTCCCCAGGGTACAATATCCCGGGGTTGAATACACTCCGGGAGATAAGCTCACTTTTGACAAGTATCATTCATTGTCTGTCATTACGCATTGGATGACCAGGTGGGCGGATGAATACCCGGATCTTGTCTCTCTGTATGAAATTGCAGAAAGCTATGAGGGCAGGCCTATTATGCAGATGACTCTCACAAGCAGTAAGCACGGTTCTGACACAGATAAACCTGCTGCATTCTTTGAAGGTAACAGACACAGCGGGGAGGTCACCAGTGCAGAGTCTGTAATGTGGCTTGCACAGCATCTTATCGAAGGATATGGCAAAGACGCAGTCATAACAGACCTGCTTGATAATTTTGCTGTTTACCTGCGTCCTGTTAACAATCCTGATGGTCATAACCTCTATATGAATACGGCACAGAGCAACCGCAGCACCACCAGGCCCAACGATACAGACAATGACGGTCTGCTGGATGAGGATCCGTCGGAAGACCTTGACGGTGATGGGGTTATACTGACAATGAGATGGCCTGACAGAGAGAAAGGCACGATGATACCAGACCCTGATGACCCTTCAGGCCGGATAATGAAGAGAGCGGCCCGCGGCCAGGGGATATATGCCACTGCCAGCGAGGGAGTTGATAATGACAATGACGGCCGTATTAACGAGGATGGCATCGGTGGTATTGATCTTCACAGGAACTATCCTGAGAACTGGAGACCGGAGAAGGAGATGACCGGAAGGGGATTTACCCAGAGAGGCGCGGGAGAATATCCTCTCAGCGAACCGGAGACCAGAGCTGTCTTCTCCTTCCTGATGACACACCCGAATATTTATGTTGTTAATTCAATGGATACCCGTGTTCCAATGCACCTCAGGCCGCCCTCAACCTCTCCATCGGAAGAGAGGATGTACCCTGAAGATCTGAAGTGGTACAAGTATTTTGATGATCTGGGTAAAAAGATTACAGGATATACTAAAGCCGGCGATGTATATAACGATTACGGCAACGGACAGCCCCTCTTTGGCCACGGCCCTGACTTCGGGTACTGGTATTATGGCTCAATATGGTATGGCGATGAGATATGGAATGGAGGTCAGTACAAAGACTATGACGGTGACGGTGATATTGATCAGTTTGATATACTGGCCTGGGATGATGAGATGAACGGGGGAGAAGGGTTTATTGAATGGAAGGCTATCAGGCATCCGGTTTATGACAGCGTGGAAGTGGGTGGGTTCCATCCTAAGTTCTTCAGCCAGAACCCACCGGCTGCCTTCCTGGAAGAATGGGCGTCAAAACAGGCGCTCTTCAATCTTGAAATGATAAAGCATCTGCCCCTTCTGGAGTGGCAGGAATTCAACGTAAAAGCAATTAAAAAGTACAAGGGCGACTCAACAGACTATGACCTGGCTATCAGGTTCAGGAATGCCGGTAAGCTGCCGACGGCACTTAGCCAGGCGAATCTTGTCAAAATAGTCAAACCTGATGAGGTCAGAATAACGTTTATCACGGAAAAAGGAGAAAAGTCTCTATACAAAATACTTGATCCCCTGTCTGTTACGCGGGGTCGCGAAATGTCCATGTATGATGACGAAGGCACCACGTCAAGATACACCTCAAGGACAGTAGGCTTTACACCAGGCGGTACCACAGGCGTAGCTATCTTCAGGATTAGGGTATATGGCAATGCAGAATTGAAGGGTAAGGCCACGGTGCTGACGACACGTGCCGGGATACTTTCAGAAAAGGAGTTTATTATCAGATGACAATTATAATCCGCTATTAAAAAGAGTTGGAGGAAATAATATGAAACCCACATGTATTGAATGAACAAACACAATATTTTAATAGTCAGCAACATGTGGGTTCCATCATACACTAAAAATAAATTATAATATGATGAAACAACATCACTTTTCTGTTCATGACATTCCAAGGAGAAGGTTTCTTGAACTGACAATGAAAGGCGGCCTGGCTGTTGCTGTTACGCCGGCGCTGCTTTCACAACTGACGGCGTGCCAATCCGGAGCCTCTTCCCTGACGGCCCTTGACACAGACAGGGCCCTTATCTCACATGTGCTGAAAAAGGCACTGGAAAAAGGAGGTGATTTTTCCGAAGTATACCTTGAAAACAGGATTTCGCGGCAGATAGTAATGGAGCAATCTGCTTTCAGGAGCGGGCTCTATGGTATAAGCCAGGGAGCCGGTGTAAGGGTCATAAGCGGCAACAAAACAGGGTATGCTTATACTGACGTGGTGGATGAGGCAAGCCTGATGCGTGCTGCTGAGGTAGCCGCTTACGTGGCCACCAATGGTTCGCCTGTCACAACTGCAAATCTTACCGATGTTGATTACAGGTCATTTGTAACTGTTGAAATGCCGTTGGGAGAAATCGCTGATGAAAAGCGGATTGAGATGATCAAAAGGGCTGACCAGGCTGCCCTTTCATATGATCCCCGGATAAAAATGGCCCTGGTTGATTATTATGATGAGGTAAGGGGAAGGGTTATTGCCAACAGTGAGGGATTATATCTCCGTGATGAACTGCCCTTGCTGTTTTTCATCGTCCAGGCCATGTCAGATGACGGAAAGGCCAGGCATATGGCCCGTGAGCGGTTGAGTATGCACAGTGGTTTCGAAATGTTCTCACAGGTAACCCCCGAGGAGGTGGCGCAAAATGCAGCCCGGGAAGCTATCGCCATGCTTGATGCGGAAGAGGCACCTGCCGGAATCATGGATGTGGTGATGCAGAACGGATGGGGAGGAGTGCTGGTTCATGAAGCAGTAGGGCACCCCTTAGAGGCTGACAATATTGCTAAGGGAATAGGCGCATTCACCGGTAAGATGGGACAGAAGGTTGCCAGCGAATGCTTTACTATGATTGATGACGGCACCATGCCAAACCATAGAGGAACTGTTAACCATGATGATGAAGGAACTCCTGCACAGCGAAATGTGCTCATCGAAAATGGAGTATTGAAGGGGTTCATGACTGATATCCTTAGTGCCAGGCAGCTTGATATGAAGCGTACCGGTAACGGCCGCAGGGAAAGCTTCAGGTATATGCCTATACCCAGAATGACAAACACATTTATCGACCAGGGCAGCGATGACCCTGCGGAGATACTATCAACAACAAAAAAAGGTATATATGTACAGAGTCTCAGCGGCGGAAGCGTCAATCCTGTGACAGGTATGTTCAACTTTACATGCCGTGAGGCATACCTGATCGAGAACGGGAAAAAGACAAACCCGATCAGGGGAGCCACACTGATAGGATCTTGCATGGATGTGATATCTAACATTGATGCTGTGGGAAATGACCTTGCATTCGGTCCTGGTATATGTGGCAAGGGCCAGAGCGCAGAAGTTACAGCCGGACAACCGACGGTAAGGATAAGGGGTATAAATGTAGGTGGAAGCAAAGCCTAGCATAAATAATTAATAATTAAAGACATGGATTATTCATCTCTAGCAGAGAAACTTGTGTCAAAAGCCCTCAGTGCTGGGGCTGACGCAGCTGAAATTTATATATCTGCCGGCCGTAACTTGTCGGTCAACATCCTTAATAATGAGATTGAGACGATAGAAGAGTCTGATTCTGCCGGTGTCGGCGTGCGTGTAATCGTTGGAGGGTCACTAGGCTTCAGTTACAGTAACAGTCTGGATATAAGGGCGCTGGAAGATACAATAGCTATGGCCGTGAAGTTTGCACGGCTCACCACACCTGATGATAATAATGTCTTGCCTGAACTGTCAGGCGAGACTGCTGTTGAGGGTCTCTTTGATCCCGAAATAGCGGATACTGATCTGGAGAAAAAAATTGCTATGGCCCTTGAGCTGGAGAAGATTGCCATGAGTGACAACCGGATCACAAAAAGCTCAGGTTCTTCATATGGAGAAGGCATTACTGAAGTATTTATCTCCAGTTCCAGAGGCTCCACAAGAAGCTATAAGGCCTCAGGGTGTTCGATGGGGGTTAGCGTGGTAGCAGAAAAGGGAGAGCAGAAGAAGACAGGCGGAGAATATTGCTCACGACGGTTCTTCAGCGATCTTATACCCGTTGATCAGATTGCCCTCAAAGCAGCAAGCAAAGCATGGGAGATGCTTGACCCGCAGATGGTGAAGACACAGAAAGCATCGGTCATCTTTGATCCTGATGTTGCCGGATCTCTTCTCCGGGGAGTTATATCAGCTCTTAACGGTGAACGTGTGCTTCAGGGTGCCAGTTTTCTTGCCCGTTCTATGGGTAAGCAGTTTGCTTCTCCGTTGCTTTCTATCATTGATGACGGCACCAGACCACGGTCTCTCGGCGCGGCGCCTTTCGATGGTGAAGGTGTTGCTACCATGAAACGTAATCTTGTTGAACAGGGTGTCGTTAAAGGATTCCTTTACAATACTATTGCAGCCAAAAGAGCCGGCACCGTCAGCACAGGGAACGCATCAAGAGGCGGATATGACTCATTGCCGGGCATAGGCACCCACCATATTTCACTTGTGCCCGGATCACACAGCAGGAGTGAGATCATAGCAGCTACAGACAAGGGACTGCTTCTCAACGGTGTTACGGGATATGGCATAGACTCGGTAGGCGGTAACTTCAGCGGCGGTGCCTCAGGATTCTGGATTGAGAAGGGAACTATTCTTTATCCGGTTGAAGGACTGACCATTGCCGGCAGTGCTGATGCTATCCTCAATGGCATTGATATGATGGGCAGCGACATAGACATGAACCGCTCATTTGCCGCTCCCACATTCCGCATCATTGAGATGCAGATAGGCGGCAAATAATCTCAGCAGGCCTTGAGTGCTGATGTTATATCAGGGTAGGTGAAGCTATAGCCTGATCCGGTAATATGTTCTGAAGAGACGCGGCTGCCTGTGGTCAGCACAACGGACATCTCCCCTAATACCATCCTCAGCACCCGCGGCGGCACCCGCGGAAGGATCACCGGCAGCCTGCGCTGCCGTGCAATCTCTTTCATAAGCATGTCATGTGTTACATGATGAGGTGCAGATGCGTTATATGGACCTGACATCATGGTGTCACTTACAGCCTTGAGATAGATATGGCACAGGTCATCTATATGTATCCATGGGAAATACTGGTTACCAGGCCCCATTCTGACTATCAGCCCCGCCCTGGCCGGAAGAGTCAGCTTTGACAGGGCTGAACCATGAGACGCAAGCACTACAGCAGTCCTGACTTTTACCACCCTGACCCCCGCATCAGCAAACCGGTCCGCAGCCTCCTCCCACAGACGGCATGTTTCTCCAAGAAAATCGTCAGCAGGCAGATCACTCTCCATATGAATCTTGTCTGAAATCAGCGAGCCATATATACCTGTTGCTGAGGCTGTGATAAATACTGAGGGCATTATTCCCGCCATGATGGTGGATTTATAGATCAGGCCGGCCGTCATTACCCGGCTGCTGATGATCTCTCTTTTCCTTTCGCTGCTCCAGCGCCGGGCGCCAATGTTAGCTCCTGCAAGGTGGATTATTACGTCGCCGTCATGAAATGCATCACTGTCGCAATAACCGGTTTCCGGATCCCAGCGGTATGATCTGTATCCCCCATCCTTTGAAGCTCTTCTGGAGAGATGTACCACCTCATAATTGTTTCTTCTGAGTATTGAGCTCAAATCCCGTCCAATAAGCCCGTTACCTCCGGTAATAACCACTCTCTGCATAGGTCAGTCAATCAGTTCAATCAGTTCAATGGCATCGGTGATGCATTTCTCACACACGCTTTTTGTGAGTCCCAGTCGCGCTATCTGTTCCCTTCCTTCCTTGGTGTTACTGTCATGCCCCAGTAGTTCCGAACATAGATCGCTGCCGTTTTTTTCGATAAAAATCTGGTTGAACCTGCGCACTTTTTCATATACCCTTAGTTTGTCTGATTCCGTAGGTATACCCGGACTACCGGTAGTCATACCGAACCATATATAGGCCCCCGTCACTGCCCCGCATGTTTTCTGCATACGGCCCATACCGCCTCCGAATGCAGCAGCAGCCCTTGCTGCCGCCTCACCTTCACCGGTAAATACCAGCAAGACTGACTGTGAACAGCTGTAACCCTTATGAAAAAGGCTGAGAGCCTTATCGGTTTTATTCATCATGTTATATTTTAATATTTAATCTCTATCGGGTAAATCTCATAAACTTTCTCATCAAAAATATTAAAAAATTAAAGGAGCGGGCTATTACCTTTTTGATATGATTTCGAATTATTCTATTTTTACTGCCGGTATTGAAGCTATTCGCAGCAATTGGCGAGGCATATTGCATCTTTTAAAGTTAATTTTTCGCGTTCTCTTAACCTCTGTGCATACTAAGGGGAACCTGTAGCCAACTGGCAGAGAATGCGCACGCAGAATTCAAATATTACAAAAATAAAACATTTAAAATGGTAAACCAGAACAAGATAAAGGGAGTTATTGGGATGCTTACCGGCGGTGGTGATGTACCGGGGCTCAATCCCGCAATCAGGGCCGTGACTATCAGGGCAAACAGGGAAGGATATAAAGTGATCGGGCTTAAGAGAGGGTGGGCCGGCATTGTTGAGATCATCAGGGACCCCAAGGCAGATAACAGCAACTGTTTTGTGGTGCTTACTGATGACATAGTCAACAGGGCCGGAAGAACCGGCGGCACCTACCTGCACACCTCGCGCACAAGGCCTAGTCATGTGCCAAAGAACGATGTGCCTGATCACCTCAAGGATACCTATACGAATGATATTAATGATCTCACCCCTGAGGTTATTAAGAATCTCGAATGGCTGGGTATTGATTACCTTATACCCATTGGTGGTGATGACACCCTCAGCTATGGAGTACATCTATACAAGCAGGGTGTAAAAGTGGTGGCCATTCCCAAGACAATGGACAATGACGTTCCCGGCACAGACTATTGTATTGGATTCAGCACCTGTGTCACCCGTACCATTCAGATGACCAACACACTCCGTACTTCGGCCGGCTCACACGAACGAATTATGGTGCTTGAGGTGTTCGGCAGGTATGCCGGGTTCACTGCAATGCTCCCGACAATGGCAGGAGCCGCCAACAGGTGTGTCATACCCGAGTATAAGTTCGATATTGAACAGCTGACACAACTCCTGGTTGAAGACCGTCATTCAAACCCGAGCAATTATTCTATTGTTCTGGTTTCGGAGGGAGCCCTCTATAACGGTGGCGATATGACTTTTCAGAACAGTGACCTTGATGCTTATGGTCACGCTAAACTGGGAGGAATAGGCGACCTTGTTTCTGCTGAGATCAAGGGGCTTAGTGCAAAATACAATAATGGCAAGACCGTAAATATTATAAACCAGAAGCTTGGTTATCTGGTCAGGGGCGGTGATCCTGATGCTGTTGACTCTATTGTGCCGATGGCCTATGGCAACCTGGCGCTGGACCTCATCATGAAGGGTGTCCACGGAAGGGTGGTGGTGCTCAAGAACGGACGCTATGATAACGTCCCAATCGACATCGTTACCTCTTCAAAGAAGATGGTTAAGGTTTCTGAATACTACAATACCGAAAGACTCAGGCCTTATTATTCTAACTTTGAGATGAAGCCATTCTTTCTTATGGCAGCGGAGTATTGAAAATAACAGGCATGGTTAATAATTCAGGTGATGCCAGGACAATCCCGGCATCACTTTTTTAATTTTACATTATTTCCTAGGGGATTGAAACAGGGAACAGTAATAAAATCAACAGGCAGTCGCTATAGGGTGCTTGACGACAAGGGTGACATCCATGACTGCGTCCTTAAAGGCCGTTTCAGGGTGAGTGGCGTGCGTACTACCAATCCTGTCGCTGTTGGCGATCGTGTTACTTTTGAGCCTGTTGAAGGTGTGATTGTGGAACTCTCACCAAGAAAAAATTACATCATCCGTAAATCAATAAACCTCTCGAGGGAATCACAGATTATTGCTGCAAACATCGACCAGGCGTTCCTTGTTATCACCATCAAAATGCCCTCTACCCCCATTGAGTTTGTTGACCGTTTCCTGGCCACTGCCGAGGCCTACCGTATCCCTGCTTCACTGATAATAAACAAGTCAGACCTGTACGATGATGATGATATGATCATGGCTCTCAGAATAAAGGAGGTATATGAGAAGATAGGCTATGGTGTTTTTATTATCTCCGCAACGGAAGATGTAAATATGTCAGGCATTGAGGCGGCCCTGATTAATAAGACCACCCTCATCTCAGGTAACTCTGGTGTGGGTAAGAGCACCCTTATAAACAGGTTTAACCCTGCCCTGTCACTCACTACCGGTGCAATATCTGATTACCATGAGCAGGGGAAACACATCACCACCTTCCCGGAGATGCACCCCCTTCCGGGCGGCGGATTTATAATTGACACACCGGGGATAAGAGGTTTCGGAGTCATTGACTTTGACCGTAAAGAGATATACCACTTTTTCCCTGAGATTTTCAGGATCTCACATGGCTGCCGTTACTACAATTGTATCCACCTGAATGAACCTGACTGTGCCGTTCGTAAGGCTGTTTCAGCCAATGAGATAGAACCGTGGAGGTACAGAAGCTATGTAAGTCTGCTGCTTGAAGACAATGAAAAGTACAGATAAACGTTATTTCTATGGCATGAAAGAGCCTGGAATGAAAAAAGTCTCCCTTCTTGCATATTCTGCTTTCCTACTGTTGATGCTGGTGACGGTATTCTTTTACTATAGCCTTTATCGAAGACAGATAGAATATTCAAACAAGATTCTTGACAGGCAGGTCATGATTGCCGGTTCTGACATCGACAATACAAGCATGTACATTGTCAGTGACCTGACGGAGATAGACTTCACGGATGACATCCCTGAGTTCTTCACCGATCCGGAGGTGAATGTTCGCGCCAGGGAGAAGATGAAGCTTTACTATTCAAAGTATGAGGATATTGTTGTGGGGCTGATGCTTTTCAATACCGAAGGGGACGTATATACTCTTTTTAAAGATGAAGACAGGAATTCCTGGCTTGATGGGTCGTACAGGGCTCAGGCGGTACCGCAGATATACACTACTGACAAGCTTGAGATTGACCGTGACAGATATAAATTCTATCTGCCGGTACTCAAGGATGGGCAGGTACTCGGCAATCTCGTTCTTACCATTGACTTCAATAGGTTTTTTTCACGGATCTTTGCAAAATATGATCTTGAACAGTATCAGTGGCAGTGGGTTGTGAATGATGCCGGCACAGTTGTTTTTGATAATAATGATATTGATGGCAGCTATAGCCGGATTGACAAGATTACCGTTGCCCTGGAAGAGGGCAATTCCGGAAGGCTGACACACTTCATGCAACAGGATGGCAGCAGTCATGAAATAATCTCATCTTATTATCCTGTCAACATTTTCGGAATTGATTACGGGATAGTCTTTTCGTCTCCAACCGACTTTTTCCAGAAGTATATAGTAAGAAACTCCCTGATCCTTGGCATCCTGACCGCGCTTACCATTCTTTTCATTATCATTCTCTTTCGTTTTTTCGCCTTAAAACAGATACGCCGGCTCAGCCGTGCATCTGCTTCCGAGAAGAGCCTTATCTCTATTATTGATCAGATGCCGGTAGGATTCATAATCTACAATTCAGGCAGGGAGATAATCAGGGCTAACAGCAAGGCAGCCGCTCTCTTCGCCTATGACAGTGAAGTGGAGATGACGGGAAAGCTGATGCCTGATCTCTCGCGAAATGAATATATGGCTGATGTCTCAGGCGGGTTCAGCCAGGGGAAGGTGATAAAACTACCAGGCAAGGAGGGAGACAGAATCATATTCCTTGACAGCTTATCTGTTGAATACCTTGGCGGGGAAGCTACGATGGAAGTATTGATAGATGTTACCTCTCTTGAGCTGGCCCGCAGGCAGGAGGCAGATGCAAACATCGCCAAATCAGAGCTGCTGGCACGTATGAGCTTTGAGATACGTACTCCGCTTAATGGCATACTTGGTATGACCGAGATGCTCAACAGGGCTGATCTGACGGAAGATTCAAAGGAAATTGCCAGGCTTATCAGCCGGTCAGCAGATCTTCTCCTTACCATCATCAATGATATCTTCGACGTCTCCAAGATGGAGACCGGAAAGATGATCCTTGATGAGATACCTTTCCGGATCAGGGAGGAGGTGGCCTATTGCATCAACCTTGTTAAGCGGGAGAATCCGGATGTGATGGTCAAATTTGTATCATCGGTTGACCAGGCTGTTCCTGAAAACCTGATCGGTGACCCATACAGGCTGAGACAGGTAATTACCAACCTTCTGAACAACTCGCTTGCAGGAACCCAGACAGGAGAAATAAGACTGGGATGCCATGTCAGACAGTCTGAAGGGAATAAGTTTATCCTTGAGTTTACCATATCTGATACTGGTAACACTTACACCAGGGCCGCCATAAAAAAACTGTTTGGCGACTATATCAGCAACCTGACCAATCGGTCTGAATGGTCAGAAGACCTGAAGCTGGGGCCTATTCTGGCAAGACAGCTGACTGAGCTTATGGGAGGCAGTCTGACGGCGGAGAGTCCGGCCGGCAAAGACGCATCCGGGCAAGAGAGGGGGCTGAAGGTTACGTTCACCATAAATGTCCATCTTAATGAAAAGATAAGCAAGCAGCTTGATCTGGGCAGATACTCAGAGGTGGCTGATATCCGTACTCTCGCCATAACAGGCACAAAGGGCCGCGATGACGATTTCCTGAGCCTCATGCACCGGGTTGGGTTGCCTGTCTCGGTGACCAGTTTTCAAAAGCATACTATCTCACAGATAAAGACCGGTCTTAGCAGTGAAGAGGGTAGATACATACTCCTTGTCATCTTTGATGAGCCTGATACCGACGGGTTTGAGGCAGCTACGGCACTTATGGAGGCCGGCCTTACCGGTCAGCACATAGTGCTTATGTTAACCTCAAGGGATCCGAAAGGACATTACGCAAGGTGTGTTGACCTGGGGATTGACCAGCTACTTGTCAAGCCGTTTGCAGGGGAGGACCTTATCAACGTTCTCAGGGATCATTTTCCTGCACTTGGGAGCCCGGCAGCCAGACTAAGCAGCAACAAGGCTGACCAGCTGGCAATACTCGTGGTTGATGACAACTATCTTAACAGAAAGGTGGTAGGCTCTCTGCTTAAGGTGCTTGGGATAAAAGCCGAATATGCCTCCGGTGGCGCCGAGGCCATAGAGATGGCAACAGATAAGTCATATGACCTGATACTTATGGATCTGATCATGCCTGAGGTAGATGGCTTTGAGGCAGCACATACCATACTCCAGGCAGACAATGACGCACTGATAATAGCCCTCTCGGCGGATACAATGCCGGAGACACGCGTGAAAGCAGAGAAGACAGGCATGAAGGAGCTGCTCTCAAAGCCTGTGACAGTAGACGATCTGAGGAAAGTGATAGACAGGTATCACAAGCAGAAATAGGAGATGAGCTTTGTTTTAACCAAACTCCCCGTCAGCGAATTCCTAAGGCTCAGGGATACCCATCATGTTGTTGATGTAAGGTCGCCCGGTGAATATGCATACGGCCATATTCCGGGATCAGTGAACATTCCTCTCTTTGATGACAGCCAGAGAGCGGAGGTAGGCACGCTGTACAAAAACGAGGGCAATATCAAGGCTGTTCTCCGTGGTCTTGACCTGACAGCCCCTCTGATGTCAGAAAAGCTTGTCAGAGCACTGCAGATGAGTGACGGCAGCACGATGCTTTTATATTGCAGCAGAGGCGGCATGCGGTCAGAATCAATGGCATGGTTCTTCTCTACGGGTGGAATCACCCCGCTCCTTCTCGATGGAGGCTATAAGGCATACAGGAACCACATACTTGATGAGCTGAGTAAAGAGCGGAAGTACATTGTTCTGGGAGGGCTTACAGGAAGTGGTAAGACGGATATACTGAAGCATATGATGAAGGAAGGGAAACAGGTCACAGACCTTGAAGGACTGGCCTCGCACAAGGGCTCAGCTTTTGGTGCCCTGGGACAGTCGCCGCAGCCCTCAACAGAGCACTTTGCGAACCTGCTTCATGATGACCTGACCTCCAAAACTGACGATAACGTCATCTGGCTTGAAGATGAAAGTCATAATATAGGGACGGTATTTATACCTTCCTGTTTTTTTGAACAGATGCATAAAGCTCCAGTCATAGCTCTGATGATGAGCATAGAGACCCGTATGCCAAGACTGCTGAAGGAGTACACTGAATTCCCTGTTGAACAGATCATCACATCGGTGATGAAGATATCAAAGAGACTGGGAGGAGAGGGAACTCGTCAGGCACTGGAGGCACTGCAGGAAAGGGATTACCCGACTGCAATCAGGATTATCCTTGAATATTATGACAAGTCATATAACTACGGGCTCTCAAAGCGGCCGGCAGGTCAGATTTTATATGTAGAGACCGACACGGATGATGTAGCCGTAAACGCTGCCAGAGTGGCAGATGCGGCAGCCACTTTCTAGATTATTGTTTCCTCAGCGACGAGGCCTCTACCCACTTGAACACCTTATCTGACCGTCTTACAGGCTCACTCATTTTTACTGAACAGATTTCTCCCTTGGGCACACTCTCAGCCTCGTTCTTTCCTGCATCCCTCAGTCCGCTAATGGTTTGTTCTATTATACCCGTTGTGGGGCCCGTGAAGATCAGGTCATCGCCTATTTTAAGGTCACCTGACTCAAGTTTTATCTCCGCCACGCCAGGTTTGCCGAAGTAGTTTGTTACCAGCCCCACGTATACCTTCCTCTTTGTGGCCGCCGAGCCATATGTTGAGCTCCACTCACCCAGCTTCCGGCCAAGGTAGTATCCGTCCCAGAATCCCCTGTTGAATACGGTCTCTAGGCGTTTCATCCACTCTTCTGCTTTTTTCCTGCCGAAAGTACCGTCAGCCACCGCAGCAGCAGCCTCACTGTAACATTGCGATACGGTTCTGACATACTCAGGCGGCCGTGCCCTGCCTTCTATCTTCAGCACCCGTGCCCCCGCATCAATAATCTGGTCAAGGAAACTGATGGTGCAGAGATCCTTGGGTGACATTATGTACTGGTTGTCAATTTCAAGCTCATAACCGCTCTCATTGTCTGTCACCGTGTAGCCTCTCCGGCAGGTCTGGTAGCAGTTACCCTTGTTGGCAGAGGTATTGAACTCATGCAGGCTCAGGTAACATTTGCCTGACACTGCCATGCAAAGGGCACCGTGAACAAACATCTCAAGCTTCATCATCTCCCCTCCAGGCCCACGCAGGTCATCCCTGACGATGCTGTCATATATATGTCTTACCTGCTTAAGGTTAAGTTCTCTGGAGAGAACTGCCACATCAGCCCACTTTGAGTAGAATCTCAATGATTCTGTATTGGAGATATTGAGCTGTGTTGACAGATGTACCTCTATTCCCGCCTCCTTTGCGGCGGTGATGGCAGCCTGGTCTGTGGCTATCACGGCAGTTATACCGGCCTTTGCGGCAGCTACAACGATCTGCTTCATTTCGCTGATCTCCTCATCATATAAGACGATGTTCAGCGTCAGATAGCTCTTTAGTCCGTGCTCCCTGCACAGTGTGGCAATGGCCGGCAGGTCGGCGGTGGTGAAGTTAACCGATGAGCGGGCCCGCATATTAAGTTTCTCAACCCCGAAGTAGACAGAGTCGGCTCCGCCCTGTATGGCAGCGCGTAGCGACTCCCATGAGCCTGCAGGCGCCATTATCTCTATGTCACTTCTATTCATCCGGTGCTGTTAATCAGGATATTATTTTTTCAGTATTATACGCATGCAGCTTCCATGCCCCGGCTCTGAGCGCAGTACGAATATCTTTCCCTTGTGATACTCTTCAACTATTCTTTTTGAAAGAGAGAGGCCCAGTCCCCATCCGCGTTCACGGGTGGTATAGCCGGGTTTGAAGATTGTCTTGAAATCTTTTCTTGGTATACCCTTGCCGTTGTCTTCAACGTCAACAAACGCCTCTTCGGCTGACTCTGACAGTTTAACGGTGATCATGCCGATACCCTTCATTGCATCGGCTGAATTTTTCACCAGGTTCTCCATCACCCATCCTAGAAGGACGGGGTTGAATGGAATGGCAGAGCAACCGGTTGTCTGGTTGATGACTCTGAGGTCTATGGTTGAAGCTATCCTCTTCCTCAGGTATGCAGCCGTTGCTTCGGCCAGTGCCGGCAGCTCTTCAGGCTGGAGCTTCGGCTTTGAGCCTATGAGTGAGAATCTCTCTGCCACCCTGCTTAGTCTCTCCACATCTGCCTGCAGCTCCTCTGCTATGTCGGTGCCCGGGTACCTGCTGCTTATTATCTCGCTCCACGCAGAGAGTGATGATGTAGGCGTTCCCAGCTGGTGCGCTGTCTCTCTTGACAGCCCCACCCATACCTGGTTCTGCTCAGCCATTCGTGAGGCGTTGAAGGCCACATAGGCTACGCCGATAAACAGCAGCATCACTGCCAGCTGAATGTAGGGATATATCCTCAACTGGCGCAGCAGTGTGCTTTCACGGTAATAGAGATAGTTGAATACTCCATCAGAGAGCTCAACAGAGATAGGCTCATTCCATTTTTCCATGCGTCTGAGCTCACGTACCAGGGCAGCGGTGTCTGCGGATATGGCCGGTGGCAGGTTCCTGTGCGAGACGATGTCATCCTCCTGGTCAATGAGCATGACCGGAACGGTGGTGTTACCCTCTATGATGCTGAAGAGAAACTCAAAGTCGTCAGATGTGACTAGCCTCCTTGTGGCTTCAGCCCACTGCTCCGCCTTCTTTCTCTCTTCCTCCTTAAGCCTGTCTACCAGGGCATGAGTGTAAAACAATGAGCCGAGGCCTATGAAGACAGCGAATATTAGAAGCAAGACCTTCCAGAGTAGTCTTTTACGGTAAATGTTCATAGACTACTTTTTCTTTTTAAGCAGTATCTTTAAAGGACTCTCCTTCACCTCTTCCTGGTTATCCTTTACTGCCGGTACCGTATCTTTTCCCTCTTCCCATGTGACGTTGAATTTGGGCTTGCTCTCTGCCGGTCTGATCTTGGCGGTATCTGTCTTGTACCACCCGTATTCCTCGTTAAGTATCCCCTTCAGTGTCTGTTTTTCAATGGCAATGTCAGTCTTTATGTTATCCTGTGCCTGTCCGAAGTCGTATCCCACATCAATCTTTCCATTGACGCACACAATCTTGAGCGGCACAGTTGCCTTGCCGCTGCCGTCAACCCGCACCTGCCCGAATGAGATCACACCTCTGTTACGCTCCCTGGCCTTTCGGCTGAGGACCTCCGAAAGAAGGAGGCGCACATGGTATGAGTAATCGCCTTCGAGGCTGTGTGTTCCATACAGGGTGAAGTTGACCGCTGAGGAGTTGATAAGCATCTTGGGCACCGAAACGTTTCCGCCTTTGATAAACAGATCGTTTTCCATCCTTGAGAAGCTGATATCTTTAAGTTCATCAAGGTCAAGGTATGACGACAGGCTTTCCGCCGGAGCGAATTTTACCAGCCTCCCGTCATTGATAACCAGATGAGCTTCTGCCACCATTGCTTTTGTGTTGATCTTATAACTGTCGTCAAGTGGAGAAAGAAGAGTCATGTTACCTGTCAGTTTACCTTGCAGGTTCTCGCTGCGGATGAAATCCTGGCCGAAGTTATTAAAGACAATGAAAGCCTTTTTAATATCTATGCCGGTTACATTAAGCTTTGACCGTGAGATATAACCACCCTCTTTCTGCTTTCCAATCATGAGTTCGCCTGCAAGAAGGCCGTCAAGCCCCGTGGCTGTGGCATTATCGAAAGTGATCACAAATGGTGTGTAATTAAGTGTGCTGCTGAAATCAGATGCTCTGAAGTTATTATAGATGAGGCTGTCAGCCCTGATCTTCAGCTTTACCGTCACGTCTGAAGGAAAGATGTCAAGCGACTGCTTTCCGTCATCCAGAGTGTCGCCCGGGTTGCCGGTAAACACTGCCGTTACCAACCTGTCAGCTGCTACTTCACCTGTGACTTCAAGTATCTGCGGTCTCCCTGCCACCCAGGGTATGAAGTTCCTCATTACTGCGTTCATGATAAAATGCTGCTCCATGTAGGTAAAGGAAAGGCTGTCTGCCACAAGATCATTTTTTATTATCAATGATCCGTTCACATCTGAGAGTGCAAAGCCGTTACCGTCTACGGCAGCGCCAAATTCTTTAAAAACAAGAGATACATCTGGATTTAAAAATGGCAGAGCAGCTGTAAGACTCATACTCTCAGGGAGTTTGCCTGAGAGGCGTATTCTCCCTGATACCGAGCCTGTTTGATCATGAATAACCCCCTTCTTCATGATCCTGCCGAGGTCATTAAAGTTAAGATCACCGTCAAGGGCCAGGGTGATATGCGGACGGGTCAGGTTGTTAATCATGAATGAGCCCTTTACCGAGGCTGAGCCATAGGTGGCATTAAGATCGTCTACTGTGGCCCGGAATGTCTCAGAAGAGTTCAGGGCTCCGTTGGTCAGTACTCCCCTGAATACAAGATTGTTGACCCTAAACCCACTTGCCATATGG
This sequence comes from uncultured Rikenella sp., assembly GCA_964418865.1. Lineage (GTDB taxonomy): Bacteria > Bacteroidota > Bacteroidia > Bacteroidales > VadinHA17 > SR-FBR-E99. The sequence continues at coordinate 3,940 of CAYQNT010000001.1, read as the reverse complement.
CTCACCTTTCCGCCGGTGAGATCATAGGAAAGATCGATATGGGGCTTGCCTGCCTCTCCGTAGGGGCCCGTAATGCCGCACCGTATATCAATTATGCCGGCTGGTGTGAAATTGCCCATGACCGATCTCCATTTTTCGGGAATGAGAGAGAGAACTGAAGCAATATTTATCTTTTTCCCGGTGATAGAGAGGTTCAGGGATGATGATGAATAGTTGATATTACCGTTTATATCAAATTTCAGATCTGCAACCTGTAGTAATCCCTTTGCGATGGAGAGTGAGCTGGCAGACTTCCGGAGTTTGATCTCGGCATTTACAGGGATAGCCCTGAAAGTCATATTGCTCAGGCTGGCAGAGTCAATACTGGCACTGACTGTAGTATTAAGATAGATCCCTGTCTTGAATAACTCACCGCCGAGGGTAGCCTGGCCAATGTTCCCCTCTATACGCATTTCGGCATTCCTGTCATTCCAGACGGTTTTTATGTTTACCGCACTGATATTTTTAAGCCTGACATTTTTGCCATCTCCTTTACTCTCACGGAATATTTCGTAGTTAATATCGCCTCTCTTGTCTGTTAACAGGTTCACTTCACCGTCCCTTGCCGTGATTGACCGCACGGCAACCGTGCCTGTAAGCAGTGAGGGCAGAGATACCGTGAGTGAGAGGGATGAGGCATAAAGCAGGGTGTCATTGTTCTCATCCCTGAACTGTGATTTGTCATAGAAAGGTGAGGGCTCCACCAGCAGATTACTGAATCTGACAGTGATGCCGGGGAATGATTCAAAGATGGTCACTCTCAGGCTGCTGTAGGAGATCTTGGTGTTGACGGTCTCATTGACCTTTCTTATCAGGGCCGTGGTGATCTTCTCCTGTCTGAGAGATGCATATATGCCCAGCATTATGATTACCAGCAGCAACAGGCCGCCTGCATACAGCGCTATTTTTTTCACCCGTTTCATTATCACGGCCGGCAACAATTTTTATCTTTTTCTTTTATTGAGCAGGAACGAGAGATCGCCTCCCGGCACAACTTCTATTGGTTCACTTCCGTATCTGAAAATACGGGTATTGCGCGGACCAATCAGCGACAGTTTCGTTCCTTCGAGTAGAAACATGGTTCCTTCGCGCAGCCCGGCAACGAAGATATCACGATTGACCTCAATAAATTCCTCTATTCTCTGCTCACGGGTCTCCCCTGCATGACCTGCCGGGTTGGCATCAAGGTAATGAGGGTTGATCTGAAAGGGTATGAGCCCGAGAGCCCTGAATGACGACGGAGCCGTTACAGGCATGTCATTGGTCGTCATTATGGTGGGACAAGTGACATTGGAACCGGCACTCCAACCGATAAAGGGTGTTCCGCTTAATACCTTTTTCCTTATTGGAGCAATCAGCTTGTTGTCTCTAAGGTACTTGAGGAGCATCCAGGTATTGCCTCCACCTATAACTATGGCTGGGGCATCAAGTATAGCCTGAACAGGATTCTTGAAGCGGTGTATTGAAACAACGTCATGACCTACCTCACTAAACCGCGTTCTTACCTTTTCCTCATATGCGTTGTACGAAAAGGTGACAGCAGCATAGGGTATGAAAAGTGCCTTGACCTTTGTGGTACCGAGAAAGTTCCTGATATTGTTCTTCGGATAATCAAGGTATGGCTCTCCGGCATTGGTTGAATTGCTTATAAGAAGAAGTCTCATTTCTTTATTATTAAAGGGTTTGACATCTGACGTTATGCTCTTTTGTGGTATCGCTTCAAAGATATATAAAAAAGAAAGAGGCAACTATAAAGTCGCCTCTGCACCATTTGTCCTTAATGCTCTCAATCGTTAATAGTCAGTGCAATTCCCACCTCGAACGGATAAAGTTCCGGGCCCTTGTTCTTTTCGAACATAGGGGAGAGGTAGTATGTGCCGTATATCTGAATCATCTCATAACCGGCCCTGGCTGTTACACCGTACCTAAGAACGTTGAGGTTGAAGTCGTCACGCTTCTTGTCCTTTTGTTTTCCGCCATCATGGTAGACCACCTTGGTGTGAGAACCCAGCTTAACGGCACCGATGATACCGGCACCAAGGTTAATGGTACTGCCGTAGGTGACCGGGATCTGCACTTCAAGTATCACAGGTACTATGCCGTAGACTGTTGCCAGCTTGCTCTTATCATAATTTATGCCTTCAGGTGGAAATGACGGTCCGAAGACCCCTTCACTGTTGACAGCCACACTGTTGTTCCTGTCAAAACGGTAGTTGTTGAAATTGATTCCCATGGAGGTCGTCAGGCCGAAATGACGTGTGAAGCCGAGACTTACCGGTGGCAGGATAATATTAAAATTGGTTGATTTTGCAGTATTCAGATCGAGATAATCATCAATGGGAATGCTATTCTCATTCCAGTTATTAATTGTAAAATTATTAAATCCGATCTCTATGCCTCCCAAATGACCTGCAAAAGATCTGCTGGTGTTCCTGTTCCGGGGTTTCCCCTCATTTTTTTCAAACAAAAACTCTTTTTCATTTCCGTCTTCGATAATCCTTATGCTCCTATTGCCTATCCTGATCACCGTTACATCTTCCGTTTTAGTTACGGTTGTGATTTCTTTGCTTTTTACCTTTGAGGTATCGTCGTCAATCTCTACAGCCTCACGTTCCGGCCATAGCTTCTCATCTGTCACAATGGTATCCGGCGGGGTTGTAGTTTCTTTCGATTTTTCAAGTTCTTCCAGCTTATTGACTTTTTGTTCCTTCTCCTGTGCTGCTGCCGGAATTATTAGTGCAAGGATAATGGCAAGTGTCAGTAATGATTTTTTCATGGCAAATGGCTTTAATGCTTCTTATTGCTGGGACGATCAGAAGGCTCTAAAAGTTACAATCATAGCGCAGGTTTGTTTATCGGAGCTGAAAATGACAGGATGGATGAGCTGAAATTCACTGAGGCAGTCTTTCCGGCCTCGTTAAAGACCCGTCTTAGCTCCATTTCCCATCCGAGGAAAGTGTTGATACCTGTAACACAAGCACTGGCAATGGTATATCCGCTGATCTCCTTCTCTTCATTCTTACCGGATCGGGTAAGCTGCGCAAGTCCCCTGAAAATCCAGTTTTTTTCATTCTCTATTACCGGGAGATTGAGTCCCTGGTTGTATTCAATACCAATCATTTCGATATAGTCTTCCGCAGCGATCAGTGGCGGTATTTCATAACCCTGACCTGGGTTCACAGGCATAACTTGTTCAATGGCATTGTCAATGCCCGCCTGCGAAATTCTATCAATGCCATTGCCATTGCTCACAGGCAGAATTCGATCAATACTATTGTCAATGCCCGCCTGTGGAACCCGATCAATGGCCTGATGCTGTTGGGGTTCTGTGGAGGCTTGTACTGTGACCGGCATGACTTGCGGCAAAGCCTCTCTCAATGATGTTTCCGCACGGGACTTTTTATCTATAATTATGGGAGAGGCGGCTGGTATCACCGCTTCGGCTACCTGCGATATGGGATGGGCGGATTGGTGAATGTTATCTTGAGCCTGCCTTGAAGCCAATGGACCAAGCAATATTATTATTGTGATGGATGCTGCCGCCACAAGGCCTATTAGCAGGCTGTTCCGCACAGTAATAAGCGCAGGCCCATGCTTCATCATCCTGTTCTTGTTTTCCCATTTTTCGTCCATGGGGGTAAGACGTACCTGCCTGAAACTCACGGCTCGCTCCCTGCGTGATGTGTCGGCGGCCATGATAGCTTCCATCTCGGCAAGACCATCACCTGTCAGATCATTTTCGGACCAGGCAGCAGCAAGGAGGTCGAACTGCTCATCAGTAAGCTCATCCGGTCTTCTGATAAGCCTGCCGGGCGATGGGTACCTGTCATCATGAGGTGTCAGGTGTGGAAATTCCATGTCATCTGTCATTGCCATACTGATGCTTTTACCAGGTAGTTTC